>DATABU010000258.1:0-5271 GCA_036259415.1 Longimicrobiaceae bacterium | reverse complement strand
GCGCCGCTCCTTTCGGATCGGCGCCGCTGTCGTTGTGGGGTGGACGGCGGGGGCGGTCAGGGCACGAGGACGATCTTCCCGAACTGGCCGCCGGCCTCCAGTCGCTCGTGGGCCTCGCGGGCGCGCTCCAGCGGGAGCACGCTGTCGACGACCGGGACCAGGTCGCCTCGGAAGGCGGCGCGCAGCATGGCCTCGAACTCCGGGCGGGAGGCCATCGTGCTGCCGATGACCTCCAGCTGTTTCCAGAAGAGCACCCGCAGATCGATCTCCGCGCGGGGGCCGGTGGTGGCGCCGTAGCAGACCAGCCGCCCGCCGCGGGCCAGCGCGCGCACGCTCCCCTTCCAGGTGGCCTCCCCGACGTTCTCCACCACCACGTCCACCCCGCGCCTCCCGGTGTCCTGGAACACCTGCCGGCTGAAGTCCGTCTGCTCGCGGTCGTAGACGACGTCGGCCCCCAGCTCCCGGACGCGCGCCACGTTCCGCGCGCCGCTGGTGACGGCGAACACGCGGGCCCCGCAGAGCTTCGCCACCTGCACGGAGGCGGCCGCCGTCCCCCCGGAGGCGCCGAGCACCAGGACGTCCTCCCCCGGCCGGACCCGCGCGCGCCCGACCACCGCCCGCCACGCCGTCATGTACGAGACCGGGAGCGCCGCCGCGGCCTCGAACGACAGCTCGTCGGGGATGCGGTACACGTTCGCCGCGGGGACGGCCACGTACTCGGTGAAGCCGCCGTCGGTGTGCTCGCCCAGGATGCGGTACTCGGGGCAGAGCGGCACCTCGCCCGCCGCGCACCACTCGCACCGCCCGCAGGACAGCGACGGGTTCACCACCACCCGCTCGCCCGGCGCGACGCCCTCCGCTCCGGGCCCGAGGGCGTCCACCACCCCCGCCACGTCCGACCCCCCGACGTGCGGCATGGTGGTGTCGATGGGGAGCCCGCGCCGCACCCACAGGTCCAGGTGGTTCATGGCCGCCGCCCGCACCCGCACCCGCACCTCGCCGGGGCCGGGCTCGGGCCGGGGAATCTCCTCGATGCGGACCACCTCGGGCCCGCCGTGCTCGTGGAAGATGGCTGCGCGCATGCGGATCGTACGGGTGGCGGATGACGTCGCGTGATTCCGGAGAACAGCGGGAGCGCTCCGGCGGGCTTCGGTGGCTCGGGTCGTCGGCGGGGCGCTCCCTGCGGAAACGCCGCACCCGAAGGGACTCGCTTGCGAACACTCGCTGTCGCTCGGACACAAGTCGTTCCTCCGGGAGCACCCCACCTCCTCCCGGTCTGCTCCCCAGGAACTACGACAGCCTGCCCCCCGCTGGTGGCCCGCGTGAGGGATGCGAGCCCGAAGGGGCGAGACCCGACAGCAGTTCCGTCGGGGCTCCCCTCCGTTGGCCGGCGTAGTGTGCCGGCCTACGGAGCCGCAGCCCGACCCGAGCGCCAGCGAGGGGCACGCCCAACCCTGCCGTTCCCCACCCAACGTAGACCGCCTCACACGCATCTGCAATCGCTCCCGAACCCGGTCTTGTGGCGAGCGTCGCGGGCGCGTTACCTTGCCGCCCATGTTCTTCAGGGGATCGGAGGACCGGCTCAACCCCGTCACCCCGGAGGGGGTGGACGACACGACCCTGGGCGGGTACCCGGCCGTGCACGGGCGGGCGCCGGCGTTCGAGGGGGCGGACGGGGAGCCGTACACCGCGGCCGTGGAGACCGACGCCACGGACGACCCGGAGACGCCCTGGGCCGCCTACCTGGTGTTCGTGCGCTGGTCGCGCGGAGGCACGGCGGTCATGGGCCACCTGGAGACCGGGGACCTGGAGACGGGGAGCACCGAGCACGGCGCCCGCGCGGCGCTGGAGGCGTGGCCGCTCTCCCGAGTGAAGGGGGTCCTGGACGACCTGATCGGGGAGCGCGGCCGCTCCGCGCCGGAGCTCTGACCGCGGCGCCGCCTCTCCCCCACTCACCGCGACTTCACCGCACGACGGCGGAACCACCGGGATGCTCAGACAGAGCCTGCTCTACCTCAGCGGGAGCCAGACCGCCCAGCGCGTCGTCACCGGCACCCCGGTCGCGCGCCACATGGCGGAGCGCTTCGTGGCCGGGGACACCGTGGACCAGGCGGTGGAGGCCGCCCGCGAGCTGAACCGCGCCGGTCTGACCGTGTCGCTCGACTACCTAGGCGAGGCGGTGGCGACCCGCGAGGAGGCGGAGGCCGCCACGGACATGGCGGTGCACATCCTGGAGCGGATCGCCTCGGAGGGGCTGGACGCCAACATCTCGCTGAAGCCCACGCAGCTCGGCCTGGACCTGGACGAGGAGTTCTGCCGCGCCAACGTGGAGCGGATCCTGGGCCGTGCCCGGGAGCTGGGCGACGGCGACGGGGAGATCTTCGTCCGCCTGGACATGGAGTCGTCGGAGTACACGGAGCGCACGGTGGCGCTCACCGAGGCGCTCCGGGAGGCGGGGTACCGCAACGTGGGGACCGTGCTGCAGTCGTACCTGCGCCGCACCCCGGACGACGTGGAGCGCCTGGTGGAGCTGGGATCGCGGGTGCGGCTGGTGAAGGGTGCCTACAAGGAGCCGGAGACGGTCGCCTACCCCGACAAGGCGGACGTGGACCGCATGTTCGTGCAGGAGATGCGGACGCTCCTGGCCCGCGGCGTCTACCCGGCCATCGCCACGCACGACGAGGCGATGATCGACGCCACGCGCCGCTACGCCTGGGAGCACGGGGTGTCCAAGGACTCCTTCGAGTTCCAGATGCTCTACGGGATCCGGCGCGACCTGCAGAGCCGCCTCCGCGAGGAGGGCTACAACGTCCGCGTGTACGTCCCCTTCGGCGGCTCCTGGTACCCGTACCTGATGCGGCGCCTGGCCGAGCGCCCGGCGAACGTCTTCTTCATCGCGGGGAGCCTGCTGCGAGAGTCGCCGCTGCGGCGCGTGGCGAACCCGGCCGCCATCGGCGCCGGCGTGGTCGCGGGCGCGCTGCTGGGGCTCGCGCTGCGCAGCCGCCGCGACTCCCGCTGACCCGGGACGAGCGGGCCCGGCGCTCCCGGCCCGCTCGCCGCTCTCCCGATTCACCGCTCACCTGGGGACCGTGGCCGCCATGCCGGAGATTATTTACCGCCTCACAATGCCGGAGCCGCACACCCACCGCTTCGGGGTGGAGATGCGGGTGGGGGGCGTGCACGGCCCGGTGGAGCTGGTGCTCCCCGCCTGGACGCCGGGGTCGTACATGGTCCGCGACTTCGCCCGGCACCTGCTCTCGCTGCGGACCGAGGACGGCGCCGGGAACGCCCTCCGCTGGACCAAGACCGACAAGCAGACCTGGCGCGTGGAGGCCCCCGCGGACGGGGAGCTGCGGGTGCGCTACGTGGTCTACGCGTACGAGCTGTCGGTGCGGAGCAGCCACCTGGACGCGACGCACGGCTACGTGAACGGGGCGAGCACCTTCCTGTACGTGGCCGGCCGGGAGCGCGAGCCGTTGACGCTGGCTGTGGAGGCGCCGGAGGGGTGGAGGATCACCACGGGGATGCCGGCGGCCGACCGACCGGGCGTGTTCCGCGCCGCCGACTACGACGAGCTGGTGGACTGCCCGCTGGAGATCGGGACGCACGAGCTGATCGAGTGGGAGCAGGAGGGCCGCCCGCACCGGTTCGCCGTCTGGGGCCGCGGCAACCAGCAGATGGACCGGCTGGTGGCGGACACGAAGAAGGTGATCTCGGCTACCGTCGAGCTCTTCGGGGGGGAGCCGCCGTACGACGACTACACCTTCATCCTGCACGTCGTCCCCGGGCAGTACGGGGGGCTGGAGCACCGCAACTCCACCTCCATCGTGATCGACCGCTGGGGGTTCCGGGGGATGGAGTACGAGCGGGCCATCGTGCTGGTGGCGCACGAGTTCTTCCACGTCTGGAACGGGAAGCGGATCCGCCCGGAGCGGCTGGGGCCCTTCGACTACACGCGGGAGAACTACACGCGCAACCTGTGGGTCGTGGAGGGGTTCACCACCTACTACACGGACCTGCTCCTCCGCCGGGCGGGCGTGCTTCCGCCGCAGCGCTACCTGGACCGGGCCGGCGGCGCCATCGCGCACCTCCAGAGCCTCCCGGGCCGCCTGGAGCAGACGCTGGAGGACGCCTCCTTCGACGCCTGGATCAAGTACTACCGCCAGGACGAGAACACCCCCAACGCGACCATCTCCTACTACCACAAGGGGGCGATGGTGGCGCTCCTCCTGGACCTCCGCATCCGCGTGCTCACCGGGAACCGGCGCTCGCTGGACGACGTGCTGCGCCTGATGTGGGAGCGGTACGGGAAGCGGGACGTGGGCTTCCCGGAGGAGGGGATCCAGGAGCTGGTGGAGGAGGTCTGCGGCGACCGGCTGGACGGGTTCTTCGACCGGGCGCTGCGGAGCACGGAGGAGCTGGACTTCGACGGGATCCTCGCGGAGGCCGGGCTGGAGCTCGCGGCGGGTCCACCCATGGGGATGGGCGGACCCATGCCGATGGCGATGTCGGGCGGCCCCGGGCCGGTGCCGATGCGCGTGCCTGCCCCCGGTGGCGCGCCGGGCGGTCCCGCCGGCCCGGGCGGACCGGCGGGCGGTCCCCCCCCGCCGCCGCTGGTGCTGGGGTTCCGTACCAAGGAGGAAGGGGGCCGGACGGTCGTCGCGACGGTGATTTCCGGCAGCGCCGCCTACCGCGCGGGGATCAACGCGGGCGACGAGGTCGTCGCGCTGGACGGGCTGCGCATCGGCGCGCGGGACCTGATGTCCCGGGTGATGGAGCGGGAGGAGGGCGACACGGTGCAGCTCACCGTGTTCCGCCGCGACGAGCTGATGACGATCCCCGTGAGGCTGGAACGGGCGCCGGTGATCCGCGGCGTGCTGCGGCGGGTGAAGGAGCCCACCCCGCTCCAGGCCGCCATCCAGGAGAGCTGGCTGGGGCTGGAGCCGGGCGAGGGCGCGCAGGCGCAGGCGGGGCCGCAGACCGCCCCCGGGGCGATGGTTCCCGGCCCGGCGAGGGCTTGACGGAACGGCCGTTTCCGGTTAGGTTGGTTGCTCTTCAGTCGGCGCGGGTTTCCGCCCGGCGAGGATCCGGGATCGGGACGTGGCGCAGCCCGGTAGCGCACCTGAATGGGGTTCAGGGGGTCGCGGGTTCAAATCCCGCCGTCCCGACTCAGTAAGTGAAGGCCCTGGCGACGTTTACGTTGCCGGGGCCTTTCGCTTTCCCGGTGGGGGTGGGATAGGTCTGGGATAACTCTCCCTCACGCGGCGTTTC
>DATABU010000257.1:0-2010 GCA_036259415.1 Longimicrobiaceae bacterium | reverse complement strand
GGCATGGAGCCGTGCAGCAGCCCCAGCGTGACCCCGGAGTACCCCGGGTGCACCAGCGAGCCCTGCCCCTCCACCAGCACCACGTCGTTCCCCTCCGCGGCCTGGAGCGTCAGGCGCTCGGCCGCCCCGCCGACGAAGTCCGCCACCACCGCGTCCACCGAGATCCCCCACCCTTCGATGAGGATCCCCGTCTGCCCCGTGGCCGCGAACCCCACCCGGGTGCCCCGCGCCGCCAGCGCGTCGCGGAGCTGAAGGGCGGCGGTCATCTTCCCGATGTTGCAGTCCGTCCCCACGGTGAGCACCGAGTAGGCGTCCACCAGCCGCGCCTTGCCGGTGGAGACCGGGAGGTCCGCCGGGGGGCGGCGCAGGTCCACGATGCGCACCCCGCGCTCCGCGGCCAGCGCGGACAGCTCCGGGTCGAGCCCCAGGTAGAAGTGCAGGCCGCTGACCAGCTCCAGCCCCGCCTCGATCACCCGGCGCAGCAGCGGGCGCCACTCCGGGGGGAGCTGACCGCCCTGCGGGGCGATCCCCACCAGCGCGGCCGTGGGCCCCAGCGCCAGCCCCTCGTCCAGCGTGGCGAGCACGGGCACCGCGCCGCCGAAGCCGAGCACGTCCTGCACGGTCTTCCCGGCGTGGCGCGAGTCCACCACCCCCGCGACGCGGCCCGGGAGGTAGCGGATGGCGCTGTTGGCGGTCTTGGTGGTCTGGGGGCCGAAGTGGCCCTCGGCCAGGATCAGGTAGCGATGGTCGTTCATCTTCCGGGGACGGGACGTGGACGGGACGGCTCAGACCGATGGCTCGCCGGCGCGCTCCAGCAGCGCCGGGACGCTGGTCTCCGCGACCGAGGGGTGCGCGAGCACGGCGCCCGGCGGGAGGCGCAGCTCCACCGGCGCATCGCGGACGAAGCGGCGGAAGCCGCGCCCCTCCAGGAGGCGGTGGATGTACACGCGGCGGATGATGACGATGGCGGTCGCCAGCACGGGGACGGCCACCACCAGGCCGATGGCCCCCAGCAGCTCCGCCATCACCAGCACGCTCAGGATGGAGAGCACCGGCGGCAGGTTGATCTGCCGCTCCATGATGACGGGGTGCACGAAGTTGGCCTCGAAGAGGTGCACCACCACGCCCAGGAGCACCACCAGCAGCGCCTGCACCGCCCCGCCCGAGCCCAGCACGAAGAGCGCCGGGAGCAGGGTGGAGACCAGCGTGCCGAAGAAGGGGACCACCACCACGATCCCCGTGAACACCCCGAAGGCCAGCGCGTAGGGGACGTTCAGGAGCACCAGCCCCACCCAGGTGAGCGTCCCCAGGACGATCATCGCCAGGATCTGCCCCACGATCCAGGCGCGCAGGGTGGTCGCCAGGTCCGAGAGGATGTCGCGCGCCAGGTCGCGGTGCACCGGCGGCACCAGCACGATGATCCCCTCGCGGTACAGCGCCGGGCGCAGCGTGAGGTACACCGACATCACCAGCACGCTGACCAGGTGGATCAGGAAGTTGATCCCGCCGAACACGTAGGGGATGAGCCCCGCGAAGTACCCCCCCAGGTTGCCGAGCAGCCGGTCCATGTAGGCCACCGTCTCGTCCGGCGCGGGGAGGAGCTGCGCCAGCAGGGGGTAGCGCAGGGCGAGCTGGAGCAGCGCGTCGCGCCACCCCGCCAGGAGGGTGGGGAGCGCGGCCACCAGCCCCTGCGTCTGCTCCAGCACCGGGGGGACGATGAGCCAGCCGATCCCGACGAGCCCCACCAGCGTGAGGACCACCGCCAGCAGCAGGCCCCAGCGCCGCGGGATCCGCAGCCGGCGCTCGAAGAAGTCCGTCACCGCGCCCAGGTACAGCGACAGCAGCGCGGCGATGAAGAAGAGCAGCAGGGTGTCCGCCACGCTGTACACGAACAGCAGGAGGAGCACCGTGGCGACCGTCGCGGCCAGGAGCCCGTACGACGGCCGCGGGAGGGCGGCGTCTCGCAAAATGACGGCTGCAAGAAAGTTCGGGGCCGGCGCAACCGCGCCG
>DATABU010000256.1:0-2345 GCA_036259415.1 Longimicrobiaceae bacterium | reverse complement strand
GGAGACGGGTCCACGATCTACAACCGCATCCCCGTGCTGCGGGCGGAGCGGGGCCAGTCGCGCCAGGACCTGGCCGCCGCGCTGGGCATCAACTACCAGACCGTCGGCTACCTGGAGCGGGGCGACTACAACCCCAGCCTGGAGCTGGCCTTCCGCCTCAGCGAGCACTTCGGGCTCCCCATCGAGGCGATCTTCTCCCGCGCACCGTTCCGCCCCCTGAGCGAGGAGCTCTACGGCCGCGCCGCGGGCACCTGACCCCGCGTTCCTCTTCCACAGCACCCGCTGCACCTCATGGCGACACTCATCGGCGAAGCGGCGAGCCACGTCACCACCCGCGCCCGGCGGCGCGCCGTCGTGGTGGGGGTACTACGGTGCCCTCGCCGCCTCCATCGCGCTGGTCGCGCTCGGCGCGCGCACCGGCGCGACGCTGTACGAGGCCGCGGCGTGCGTGCTGCCGGCCATGGCGATCGCCCGCTTCGTGATGAAGTCGCTCGCACCGGCCGCGATCGCCTGGTCGGAGCCCGACCTCCCCGTGGGTGACCCGGAGGAGCCGGCTGCCGAGCGGGAGACGCTGCGCGGGGCCGGGCTCCCGCCGCTGCGCCTCCGCATCCCCGGGACGCTGGCGGCGCTCGGGGTGGCTCTGGCGGTGGCTGAGTACGCGGGCGCCGCCCTCTTCCCGGAGCGCCCCTTGACGGGTTCCGTGCGCCGGACGTAGCCTTCCGCGCCCGCAGAGCCCGCGCCGGAGGCCGGCGTCCAGCCCGCGCAGTTCGGACCGCAACGTCGTTTCCGCGGCCCCGGGAGAGTTCCCGGGTACCGCATCATTACCCCAAGGAGGAGCCATGCTGCAACCCATCCGCACGGGACGGCTGCTGACCGCCCTGTTCGCCCTCGCCGCCGCGGCGCCCGCCGCCGCGCAGCAGCGGCCGGCGGTGGACATCCCCTTCGAGAAGTACACGCTGGAGAACGGGCTGGAGGTCATCCTGGCGCCCGACCGCACGCTCCCGGCCGTCGCCGTCGACCTGTGGTACGACGTCGGCAGCCGCAACGAGCGGCAGGGGCGCACCGGCTTCGCCCACCTCTTCGAGCACATGATGTTCGAGGGGTCGCAGAACGTCGGGCGCGGCGAGCACCTCTCGCTGCTGCTGGCGGCCGGGGCCGGGAACCTCAACGGGACCACCAACGAGGACCGCACCAACTACTACCAGGTGGTCCCCCCCCACCGCCTCAACCTGGCGCTCTGGCTGGAGGCCGACCGGCTGCGCTCGCTGAACGTCACCGCGGAGCAGCTCCGGGTGCAGCAGGAGGCGGTCAAGGAGGAGAAGCGGATGCGGGTGGACAACGTCCCGTACGTCTCCTCCCTGTACCACGCGCGCTACACCGGGCCCTACGCGCCCAGCTGCTTCCCGTACGCGCACACCATCATCGGCTCCATGGACGACCTGAACGCCGCGACCCTCGCGGACGTGCAGGAGTTCTTCAAGACCTACTACGCCCCCAACAACGCGGTGCTGAGCATCGCCGGGGACTTCGAGCCCGCCCAGGCGAAGCAGCTGGTGCAGGAGTACTTCGGCGACATCCCGCGGGGCCAGACGGCACCGGGCGTGGAGTGCGCCGAGCCCTTCTCGCACCTCCCGGCGCGCGACACCGTCAGCGACTCCAACGCCGCCCTCCCCGCCTTCCAGTCGGTGTACGGCACGGTGGAGGCCGGTCACCCGGACGCCTACGCCCTGCAGCTCCTGGGCTCCATCCTGGGGAACGGGGAGAGCTCGCGCATCCAGCAGCGGCTGGTGCGCGGCGAGAAGGCCGCGCAGACGGCGTTCGCGGGCGCGGTGTCGCGGCGTGGCCCGGGGCTCTTCGCCACCTTCGCCATCGCCAACCAGGGGGTCACGGCGGAGCGGCTGGAGCAGCTGATGGACGAGGAGGTCGCCAAGGTGCGGGAGCGCGGCGTGACCGCGGCGGAGCTGGAGCGCGCCAAGAACCAGTACCGGGCGCAGGCCATCCGCACGCTGCAGTCGGCCATCGGGCGCGCCGAGGCGCTGAACCGCTACGAGGTCTTCATGGGCGACGCCTCCCACATCCGCACCGACCTGGACAAGTACATGGCGGTGACCCGCGAGGACGTGCAGCGCGTCGCCCGGAAGTACCTGGACCCGCAGAACCGCCTGGTGGTCGTCACCGTCCCGGGCCGCACCGCGAGCCGATAAGGAGCCCACAGTGAAGCCCTTCAACGCCAGCCTGATCTTCCTGGGAGCCGCCGCCCTCGGGGCCTGCTCCTCCGCCCCGGCCCCGTCGGCCGGGCCCGCGCCGGCCACGGCCGCGGACACCACGCCGGCGGTGGCCGCCGC
>DATABU010000255.1:0-4021 GCA_036259415.1 Longimicrobiaceae bacterium | reverse complement strand
CCGCATCCCCAGCAGGCGGTGCGTGCGCACCTCCAGCACCCCCTGCTGCACCCGCAGCGGGTCCGCCCTCCCCTCCCGCCGCTGCGTCCACGCGAGCCCCAGCGGACCGGCCACCCGCAGGTGCAGGTCGCCCCAGGCGGCGTCGCCGCGCTCCTCCGCCCGCACGCGGTACGCCGCGGCGGCGTCGCGCCGCGGCGGCACGGTCAGCTCGTGCGTCCCGGCGCCGTCGCGCCCCAGCAGCGGGGGGAGGTCGTCGGTCAGGCGCAGCCGGACGGGGCGGTCCGTGGCGTTGACCACGGTCAGCCGCACCTCCGCCGTCCCCCCCAGCGCGATGCGCTCCGGGGCGCGGCGCTCCACGCGCAGCCGGTCCCCGCGCGGTGCGAGCAGCGCGTCCGCCGCGGCGGCCAGGAGCAGCACGGCGTCCGCCGCGAGCGCCAGGCGCGCGTCGAGCAGGAAGAGGAGCGAGGCTCCGGCGAGGGCGGCCAGGAGGCGCCGGGTAGGGAGGGGCACGGCGGCGGGGTGCGGGAGTGCGGAGGGCGCGGTCGGCTGGAGTCTTGCACCGCGGCGCGGCGGACGCAAGACGGAAGGAGCGGATGAGGACGACCGGGGAGCTGGAGCGCGAGCTGCGGGGGCTGGACGGGCGAGGGTACCGGGACTACGAGCGCATCGCCGGCGAGTACGCGGCGCCGGGATTCACGTTCGTGATCGACCACGTGCAGGGGGACCCGTTCGCGGATCCCAGCAGGGTGCGCGCGCTGCTGCCGCCGGAGTCGGCGGGGCTGCCGGAGTGGGCGCTGCGCTCGCCGGCGCGCAGGCTGGCGGCGGCGGACTTCCTGAACCGCGCGCTGCACCGGGAGGCGGGGGCGCTCTCCTCGGACCGCGGCTCCGGGAAGAGCGGGGAGATCGCGGTGCTCCGGCCGGGGCAGGAGGTGCTGGAGCGGAGCGCGCTGCGCGTGGGCGCCGACGGCGGCGTGGAGGCGCGCTTCCGCGTGGGGCTCCCGGCGCGGGGGCGCACCATCCTCGGCCGCGCCGCGGCGGAGCTGCTCGCGCGCGACGTCCCCGCGCTGGTGGAGCGGGCGCTCCGCTTCGCCGCGCTCGACGCGGACGCGCTCCGCCTGCACGTGGAGACGGTGGAGGACGCGCGGGCGCTCCGCGAGCAGCTCGCCGGGCGCGGGCTGGTGGCCTGGGTCGCCGACGGGGCGCGGCTCCCCCGCGCCAGCGGGATCGACGACCGGCCGCTCCCCTTCGACCGCTCCGTCCCGTTCCGCGCGCCGGAGCCGCTGCGGGTAGCGCTGGAGACGCCCAACTCGGGGACGCTCGCGGGGATGGGGATCCCGGCCGGCGTGACGCTGGTCGTCGGCGGCGGCTTCCACGGCAAGTCCACGCTGCTGCGCGCCCTGGAGCGCGGCGTCTACGACCACCTCCCCGGCGACGGGCGCGAGCGGGTGGTCACCGTCGCCTCGGCGGTCAAGGTGCGCGCCGAGGACGGCCGCCCGGTGGCGGGGACGGACATCTCCAACTTCATCGGCCGCATCCCCGGCGGCGGCGACACGCGCGCCTTCCGCACCGCGAACGCCAGCGGCTCCACCTCGCAGGCCGCCGCCATCGTGGAGGCGCTGGAGGTCGGCGCCGGCTGCCTGCTGCTGGACGAGGACACCTCCGCCACCAACTTCATGATCCGCGACGCGCGGATGCAGGCGCTGGTCGCGGACGAGCCCATCACCCCGTTCGTGGACCGCGCGCGGCAGCTCCACGCGGAGCTGGGCGTCTCCACCGTGCTGGTCGTCGGCGGCTCGGGCGACTACTTCGACGTGGCGGACACGGTGGTCGCCATGCGCGACTTCCTCCCCGAGGACGCCACCGCCCGGGCGAAGCGGATCGCGGAGGAGCACCCCACGCGGCGCCGGCACGAGGGGGGCGGCTGGACGCCGGTCCGGCCGCGGGTCCCCCTCCCCGCCTCGCTGGACCCCCGCCGCGGGCGCCACGACGTGCACGTGCGGGCGCGGACGGAGGAGCGGGTGCTCTTCGGCGAGGCGGAGGTGGAGCTGAGCGCGGTGGAGCAGCTGGTGGAGACGGCGCAGGCCCGCGCCATGGGGCGGGCGCTGGCCTGGGCGCGGGGACGCGCCATCGACGGGCGGCGCGACGTGGCGGAGGCGCTGCGGGCGGTGATGGAGGCGCTGGAGCGGGAGGGGCTGGACGCCTTCCAGGAGGAGCCCACGGGGGAGCTGGCCGCGTTCCGGGTCCACGAGCTGGCGGCGTTCCTGGGGCGCATCCGCTCGCTGGAGACGACTCCCGCTCCACACGGGGAGTGCGGGTCGCTGAGCAGCTGCCGCCGCGGGTCCGGCGGCGACGGCATCCAGACGCGGGCTCTACCCGGCTGATCCCCTCGGCTGTACCTTCATCTCCTTCCCACTCGCCCTGCCCGGCCCTTCCCGTCCCGACCGGACCCATGCAGCGACGCCTCCTCGCCACGGCCGCCCTCTTCTGCCTCGCCCTCCCCGCCCGCGCGGACGCGCAGCTCCGCGATCCCTCGCTCCCGTACGCGTCGTGGGGAGAAGCGGCGCGCGAGACGGCGGAGGCGGTCGGCGACCGCCCCCTCGCGCGTCCCGCCGGCGGCATCTACGCGGTCGGCGACGCGGTGATCTACGACGACGACGGCAAGCGGTACCGCGCCCACGTGGTCGCCATCGACGGCGGCCGCTACGAGGTCCAGTACGACGGCTTCGGGCCGAACTGGCGGACCTACGCGTCGGCAGACGAGCTGCTCGGCTACCAGCCCGGCTACACGCCGAAGCGCCCCGCCGCCATGGCGCCCGTGCGGGCCATGCAGCCTGGCGACGAGCTGGAGGCGCGGTCGCGGGGGAAGTGGCACCCGGCGCGGGTGGTCGCCGTCCGCGGCGCGGAGTACCGGGTGCACTTCGACGGCCAGCCCGTCTCGGCCGACGAGTGGGTGCCGCAGGGGCGGCTGCGCTACTTCCCCGGTGGCCCGGCTCAGACGCACCGGCTGACCGCGGGGAAGTACGCCTGCACCGCGTCCCGCCACGACGCGAGCTCGGGCGGGTACCGGTTCGATCCCAAGGGCTCCGTCGTGCTCCTGGCGGACGGCCGCTACCAGTACCTGGGCTCCACGCAGCCCAGCCCGGGGCGCTACCGGATCGACACGGTGTCGCGCGCGGTGTCGTTCACCGGCGGACACCTGGACGGCGGCGTGGCGACGCCCATGGTGCTGCGGCCGGGGCGGTTCTACCTGACGGCCCCGCGCATCGGCGAGCGCTGGACCTGCGGCGAGGCGGACCGGCGCTGAGCCGGCGCGGACGCGCAAGTGACAGGGCCGCCCCGCGCTCGCAGGGGCGGCCCGCGGGGTCCAGAGCGAATCGGATGAAGGCGAAGACCCGATCCGCACTCCCATCTCTGCTCTGGCGCTCCGCAAGCGCATTGTACAAGCGCTTCCACACTCCGTCATCCCCGGATCCGTATCGCGGATGGCCGCCTGGGTGAGGAGGCGCTCGGTCTCCGTGCCGGTGAGACCGTGAGTCGTAAACGCTGCGCGCCTTCGTCAGCTGCAACGATTCGGTGGACGCCGACGCGGTGTCCCAACCGGCCGTCCGCTTGCCACGAGGCGACTGGGCCTATGCGGGGTCGCTGGACCTGAGCTCCTCGGCGAGCCCGATGAGAAGTCCTTCGGGGCCGCGGATGTAGCAGAGCCGATACGCCTCCTCGTACTGAACCACTTCGCCGACGAGCTGCGCGCCACGGCTGCGGAGCCGGACGAGCGTCTCGTCGATGTCATCCACCGTGAACATGACGCGCAGGTAGCCGAGCGCGTTCACCGGGGCGTTCCGGTGATCGGCGACGACGGGCGGGGTGAGGAATCGCGAGAGCTCGAGCCGACTGTGGCCGTCTGGGGTGACAAGCATGGCGATCTCGACGCGCTGGTCCCCCAATCCGGTGACACGCCCGGCCCACTCACCCTCGATCGTGGCTCGCCCTTCGAGTTTCAGGCCCAGCTCGGCGAAGAATG
>DATABU010000254.1:0-4928 GCA_036259415.1 Longimicrobiaceae bacterium | reverse complement strand
GCGCGTCGGTCCATTCGGCGCTGATGCTGGGGAAGAAGCGCACCGCTGCCCGCGTGCTGGCGGCCTCCAGCTGGACGTGGGTCCGGTCCGCCTCCAGGCGCAGCCCCGCCTCCGCACGCACGCCGCCCGTGGAGCGGGGCTGCGCCTGGAGGCGGACCGGACCCACATCCAGCTGGAGGCCGCCAGCGCACGGACGGCGGTGCGCCTCTTCCCCAGCATCAGCGGCGAATGGACCGACACGCGTCGCGCGCTCGTGTATCGACTCGCGTACGGCCGCCGCATCCACCGGCCCGGGGCGGAGATGCTGAACCCGTATTCCATGGGGGAGGACGACATGAACGAGATCATCGGCAACCCGTCGCTGCTGCCGGAGGTCTCGGACCAGGTCGAACTCGGCGTGGAACGGCCCGGCTCGCTGCTGACGCTGCAGCTGACGCCGTTTCTCCGCTGGACACGGGACCCGATCCGCCTGCTCAAGACGGTAACGGCGAGCGGCCGTTCGACGACCACGCTGGAGAATCTGATCCGGACGCGAGCCGCCGGCGCCGACGGCAGCGTGCGCGCACGGCTGACGGACGGCACCGTCGTGACGCTGGTGGGCAGCGTCGCCCACGTGGAGACGACGGCCGACGTGTTCGGCAGCAGCGGCGTGTACGCCACGGCGCGGCTCACCGTCGATCTCCGGGTGGCTGAGAACACCACGGCGCAACTCTACGCATACCGCCGGAGCGCACAGGCCATCGAACAGGGCGAGATCCTGCCGGCGTTCACCAGCGAGCTGGCGCTGACGCAGCGGCTCGCCGGCGACCGGGGGCGCGTGACGCTGCGCCTCGACGACCCGTTGCGCGGCGACCGCCTCGAGTTCCGGATCGCCGACGCAACCTTCACGCAGGAGAGCCGCCGGCGTACGGCGCGGCCGCTGCTGTCGCTGTTCGCGTCCTACGCGGTGGGCGGCGCGGCGCGCGACGATGCACCGGTCCGGACGGAGGGTCCCGCCCGGATCTTCTGATGCAGTGGAGCGGGCGATGTCCCGGAACTCCACGGGCGTGCCCCTGGCCGCCCAGAGCAGCGCCGAGGCCGCCACGTTCCGCACCGCGCTCGCACGTGGATGGGGCCGTCGGGGCATACTTCCCGGACCGCACGGACGTTGGATTGCGCCGCCGTCGAGACCTGCGACAGGGGGACCGCCGGCCATTCGAGCACCCGGGGGCTGGAGCCCGCAGAACGGCCAATCCGGATCAGGATGCCCCGCCAACTCAGCGAAGCTGGTCACGCCCGCGCCCGCACCCGCCACACAGAAGGTGGGGGCCTCACCAGGCATCCCCCTCTGCAGCGTCACGACAGGCGAGTAGTGTTCTTCTGCTGGACCGCCCGGCTTGCAGTCGCGCGATCTCACGCGACAGCGCTCGACCGAGAGTTTCGACGTTGGGTGCCTCCATCATGGACAGGTGGGTTCCCGGCACCGGCGTCGCATTGATCGACACGTCGTCCAGGAGGGCCTGCCAGCCGCGCCAGGGATCAACGCCGGCATCATCCCGCGCGAAGAACAGATGGACCGGAAGCGGAACCGGCGGAGGACTGTACCCGCGGAGACTGAGGAGAGAAATGCGCAGACGGTCCTGGACCTCCCGCGCTTCGTCCCCCGTGAGGTGCCCCGGGAGCAGCCCCTGCTCCCGCCGTTGGGTGGCGAACGCCCCCGGGTCCGCTTCCGAAGCAGCGGATGCCCGGTCCTCCGGCCCCATGCCGTCGCTCTCTCCGGTGTCTTCTCCGCGGAGTGTTCGGAGTGGCAGGTATTCGCCGTGCAATGCGTCCCCGGCTCCGTTGCGGACGACCGATGGATGGTAGGTGTCGATCATCCCCAGGAACTCGACGGCCTGATCCTGGCCGATGAGCTGTGTGGCCATCTCGTAGGCGAGAATCCCCCCGAAGGACCAGCCGGCCAGGCGGTAAGGGCCCACGTGCTGAACTTCACGGACCATCCGCACCAGCCGGGCCGCCATGTCTTCGACCGTACGGAGGGGGAGTTCCTCGCTGGACACCGCCGGCAACGCGTATACCGGAAGCTCCTCGTGGAAGTGGTGATGCAGCACCTGCGCGTACGCGACCGACCCCCATCCGTCGTGGACCAGGAACAACGGCCGCTCCGATCCGGTCGGCCGAACGGGGATCGCCTGTCGAAGCCGGCCCGGCCCGTCCGTTCCCGCGCGAAGCTTCTCCACCCGGTCCTCACCTGCGTCGCCCATCGGCGCCGATGCCGCAGCACCCGATAGGTGGCGAGCCAGGTCGGCCACGGTGAGGTGCTCGAAGAAGTCCAGCACCCGCACCGTCCTCCCCAGCGCCGACTCCAGCAGCCGCGCCGCCCGGACCACCAGCAGCGAGTTTCCACCCAGGTCGAAGAAGCTCGTGCGGACCCCGATGGTTGGGACGCCGAGCACCTCCGCCCACACCGCGGCGATGGCGCGCTCCAGCTCCGTCCGCGGCTCCTCGTCGGCCGGCGCGGCGGCGGGCTCCGGCTCCGGGAGCGCCCGCCGGTCCACCTTACCATTGGGGGTGAGCGGGAGCGCGTCCAGCACCACGAACGTGGCGGGAACCATGAACTCCGGGAGGGAGGCTCGCGCGTGCTCCCGCACCTCGGCCACGGAGACGCCCGCGTCCGCTTCCAGGTAGGCCACGATCCGGACGTCGTCCGACCCGGAGGAGCCGCCGCGCACCACCGCGGCCACACCGCGAACGGCGGGGTGGCGTCCCACCACGGCCTCCACCTCGCCGAGCTCGATGCGGAAGCCGCGCACCTTGACCTGGAAGTCCGTCCGCCCGTGGTACTCCAGCTCGCCGTCCGGCCGGCGCCGGACCCGGTCCCCCACGCGGTACATCCGCGTCCCCGCGGGCCCGAACGGGTCGGGGAGGAAGCGCTCCGCGGTGAGGTCCGGGCGGCCGGCGTAGCCGCGGGCCAGGCCGTCCCCGGCCAGGTACAGCTCGCCGACGAGCCAGGCGGGCACCGGCTGCAGCTCCTCGTCGAGCACCAGCGCCCGCGTGTTCGCCACCGGCCGGCCGATCGGGACCCGGTCCCCGTCCCGGGGGACGACCGCGAAGGTGGAGTAGGTGGTGTCCTCCGTCGGGCCGTACGCGTTGCCGATCCGGTCCAGCGTGCCGAGCGCGTAGAGCGCCCGCGCCAGGTCCACCGGGAGCGGCTCCCCGCCGAGGACGAGCGTCCGCACGCTCGCCGGGATGCCGCCGGCGCGCAGCAGCTCGGCGGCGGCGGTGGGGACCATGCTCGCGTACGCCACCGGCTCGCGCACGCTCGGCAGCTCCAGCGCGTTCTCCACCAGGACCAGCTTCCCGCCCCAGCAGAGGGTGCCGAAGACCTCGGCGACGGAGACGTCGAAGTTGACCGAGGTGGAGAAGAGGACGCAGGCCCGCTCCTCGTCGGTGACCGTCTCGCGAAGCCAGTGCAGCAGGACGACCGTCGAGGAGTGGCGGACCATCACCCCCTTGGGCCTCCCCGTGGAGCCCGAGGTGAAGATCACGTGCGACAGGTTCTCGGGCCCCACGCCGCTCTCCGGCGCCACGTCCGGCCCGGCGTCGATCGTGGCCCGCGCGGCGTCGAGCGCGAGCAGGGGCGTCCCCTCCGCGAGCGCGCCGGCGAGGCGGCCGGAGGTGAGGACCAGGGCGACGCCCGCGTCCTCCTGCATGTACGCCATGCGCTCGCGAGGGTACGCGGGATCGAGCGGGACGTACGCCCCACCCGCCTTGAGGATGGCGAGCATGGCGACCACCAGCTCCGGGCCGCGCTCCAGGCAGATGCCCACCCTGGTCTCCGGACCGACGCCGAGGCGGCGGAGGTGGTTGGCGAGGCGGTTGGCGGCGCGCTCCAGCCCCGCGTAGTCGAGGACCTCGCCCGCGTGGACCACCGCGGGAGCACGGGGAGTGCGCGCCGCCTGCGCCGCGAACAGGTCGTGCACTCGCAGCCCCGCCGGGTAGTCGCGGAGCGGGCCGCTCGACCCCGCCACCAGGCTCTCCCGCTCCGCTTGCGACACGAGCGGAAGACCGAGCACCGGGCGCCCGGGGTCCGCGGCCGCCGCCCCCAGCAGCAGGGCGTACGCCCCGGCGACGCGCTCCAGCGTGGACGCGTCCCACAGCTCCTCCCGGTAGGTGAACGCCACCCCCAGTCCGCCCTCCCGCTCCACCACCGCCACGTCCAGGTCGAACTTCGCCGCGCCGCCACCCGCCGGGTACGGCTCCACCGCCAGCCCTCCCCACGGCCGCAGGCCGCCGGTGCCGTCGTTGAGCGCGAACATCACCTGGAAGAGCGGCGTGTGGCTCAGGCTCCGCTCCACCCGCAGCTCTTCTACCAGGCGCTCGAACGGCACCTCCTGGTGCTGGTACGCCCCCAGCGTCCCCTCCCGCACCCGTCCCAGCAGCTCGTCCAGCCGGGGATTGCCCCCGACGTCGGTCCGCAGCGCGAGCGTGTTTACGAAGAAGCCGATCAGCCCCTCCGTCTCCCGCCGCGTCCGCCCCGCGATCGGCGTGCCCACCACCACGTCCTTCTCCCCCGACCAGCGCGCCAGCAGCAGGTCCAGCGCGCACAGCAGCACCATGTACGGCGTGGCTCCCTCGCGCCGCGCCAGCTCCCGCACCCCCTCTGCCGCCTGGGGCGGGAGCGCGCGGAACACGCTCCCGGTGCGGGGGCCCGGCACCGCCGGCCGGGTGCGGTCCGTCGGGAGCTCCAGCACGGGGGGCGCCCCCTCCAGGCGCTCGCGCCACCAGGCGATCTGCCGCTCCATGGCCTCGCCGGCCAGCCAGGCGCGCTGCCACACCGCATAGTCGGCGTACTGCACCGGCAGCTCCGGCAGCGGCGACGCCTCGCCGCGCGCGAACGCCTCGTAGAGCGCGCTCAGCTCGCCGAAGAGCACCCCCATGCTCCAGCC
>DATABU010000253.1:0-12530 GCA_036259415.1 Longimicrobiaceae bacterium | reverse complement strand
CCCCGCCGCGGGCGGCGGAGGTCAGCGCGGGACCTCGGTTCGCACGGCCTCGTACCCGGTGGCGGGGACGCGGACACGGATCACCCGGCCGAGCGAGTCCACCCAGACGTGGCGCTCGCCGGAGCCGGGGACCTGCACCACCAGGTGGTAGAGGGTGACGGGCGTCCCAGCGATGGTCGCGCGCTCCTCGCCCTGGCTGGAGACGGTGGCGAGCGCCTGCCGGTTCTCGCGCGGGACGATGACGGGCACCGTGCCGCTGCGCTGCCGCTGCGCGAGGAAGTAGTAGTGGTGGGCGACGCCGTCGTCCAGGATGAGCGCGCGGTCGCTCGCAACGTACTCCCGGAGCCGCTCGCCGGCCGCGGTGACGATGCGCGCGGCGAACCGCCCCGACCCCGCCTGCCCCAGCAGCCGGCTGGGCGAGTCGCCCCCCACGTCCACCTGGTAGCTGACCGGCGCCGCGTCCAGCCCCCGCGCCCGCAGCCGCGGCACCAGCTCCAGCGTCCCTCCCGGCAGCGTGGCCTCCACCCGTCCGGTGGCGGTGAGCTCGGTGGCCGACCCGCTCCCCGTCTGCCGGATGACGAACTCCTCCCGCCCCGCCGGCTGCCCCCCCACCGTCACCTGGAAGGCCCCCTGGTCCACCACCGTCCCCTGCGCCCCCAGCGGCCCCGCCGCCGCGAGCAGGAAGAAGGAAAGCGCGAGCTTCTTCGCGATCGCCATGAAGTCTCCTTTCGGTACGATTCACCGGCTGGGTACCCCGGAGGCGTGCGAAAGTTTGAAGCGGTCCCGTCCGCAGCCGCCGTTCCGCCGTTCCCGCAGTATCCCCCGACAGATGTACGGGGGGAGACTCGCCAGCCGTTTGGCGAGGCTCCCCCCGGCGGAGCGAAACCCGCCGGCAGTTTGGCGGGGTTCGCGGAGCCCGCGCAGGAGACCGGCAGCAGTACCGCCGGGCTCCGGAGCGGCCCGCCAAAACCAGCCGAAGACCAAAGAACTACTCGTCCGCGGGCGGCGCGATGAACACCTTCTCCCGGATGCGCCCGAGGATGTGCTCGTAGATGCGCCGCCCCGTCTCCGCGGAGGCGAGCGTGGGCCGCCCGATGGAGCCCGGGCACCCCGCCGGGAGCGACGTGAGCTTGCCGCGCACGTAGCTGCGGTACTTCTCGGGGTCCATGCGGTAGTCCTCCGCGGCCGCCATGTCCACCACGTCGGGGCGCAGGTGCAGGAGGAGCGAGGTCACCGTCTCGCCGCCGTGTTGCGGGCCCTCGGGGTCGCTGAGATATTCGGACAGGTCCACGGCGAGCGCCTCCACCACCCGCACCCGCGCCGTCCGCGCGTACACCGTCGCCATGGCCTCCACCTGGGGGTCGTGGTCGCTGGCGGTGAGCATCACGATCTCGTCGAACCCGTGCAACTCCCACGCGGACACCAGCTCGTTCAGGGCGCGGTGCAGCGTCTTCCCCCGCAGGGTCGCCGTGCCCACGAAGCCGCTCTCGCTGGGAACGTTCACCCCGTAGGCGAAGGTAGGAGCACGCAGCACCTCGAACTCGCGCGACAGGTCGTCCGCGAGCGCCTCGGCGATGCAGGTGGCCGCGCCGACCGGCAGGTGGGGCCCGTGCTGGTCGCACGCGCCGACCGGCAGGATCAGCCGCCGGTCGCGCTCCAGGTACGCCGCGACCTCGCGCCACGTCAGGTCGACAAGGGAATATGAGCGCAAGGAGCCGGAGATAGTGGCGGGTATGGTGGCGTCGGACGGCGGGGCTGCCCCGCAAGCGGCGGGCCGTGCCGCGCGCCCCTGGCTGGAACGCGCGGGGTGGGCCGCCGGGTGGGTCGCAGTTGTGGCGCTCGCCATGTGGACGCGGAGCACGACCGCGCCCTGGCTGGTCGTGGCCGCGTCCGCCCTGCTGCCGTGGACCCTCCTGGGCGCGCGGGGAGCCGGGCGCTGGGGGCTGGCGGCGGCCGCGGCGCTCTGGCTGGCGCTGGGGACCGCGTGCGGTGTGCAGGTGCGGCTGGACCGGGTGGCCGGCGACTGGGAGGTGGTGCGCGCGGTCATCGAGGAGCGCGCCGGGGCCGCGCTGGGCGACGACCTGAACGGCCTGCTGGACCGCGGCGAGACGGCCACGGACGCGGCGGTGGCGGCGGCGCGTGAGGCGCGGACCCGGTCGGGGCTCTTCGACCGGCTGTCGCGCATCCGCCGCGAGACCGGGGTCTCGGCGCTGGCGGTGTACGGCCCGGACGGGGCCCCGGCGGCGTGGGCGGGCGAGCACCGCGGCGCGGTCCCCGACTCGGTGCGGCGGGGGGTGCGCCCCTACTTCTTCTCGGCGGGGCCGCTCTTCGGCTACCTGTACTTCTCGCGCACCCTCCCGGGCGGACGCACCGCGGTGGCGGCGATCCTCCTGGAGGCCAACGTCTCGGTGGGCGAGGGGACGCGCCCGTACACGGAGGCGTTCGCCGGCCGCCACGGGATCACGCCGCGCTTCACCACCCCCGACCGCGCCCAGGGCGAGTCGGTGTGGGACTGGGCCAGCGACGACGTCCCCATCCTCAGCGTCTCGTTCGTACGGCTCACCCAGGAGCGCTGGCGGCAGCGGATCGTGGCGCACGGGCGGCTGGCCGTGGCCGCGGCGCTCGGGGCGGGGCTCCTGCTCCTGGCCGCGGGGTGGTACCGGCGCCGCCGGGGCCCGCCGGGGCTCCCCGTGGCGGTGGCCGCGCTCGCGGCCTTCGTGGCCCCCCTGGGCGAGCTGACGGGGATGGAGGACACCTTCTCCCCGCTGGGGTTCGTCCTCCCCCTCCCGGTGGACGTCACCCTGGGCCAGCTGATGGTGCTCTTCACCGGCGGCTCCGTGTGGATGCTGACGAGGGCCCGGCCGCTGCGCTCCCCGGCGCGCCCCGCGCTCGCCCTGCGGGTGGCGCTCGCGGCGGCGCTCCTCCCCGCCGTAGTGCAGCTGGTGCTCCGCTCCGCCTCGCCGGCGATGCTGGCGGCGCACTCCGCCGGCGGGATCTCGCTGGTGATGGCGGCGACGCTCGCCGTGGCCGTCCCCCTCTTCCTCCTCTTCCCCTCCACCGCCCGGGACCCGGGGCGCGACCTGGGGGTGCGCTGGTGGCTCCCGGCGCTCCTGCTGGCGGTGGCGCTCGGGGTGGCGACCGTGCTCTGGTGGCGGCCGGGGCGCGAGCTGCCCGCGTGGCTCCCGTTGCTCTGGGCCGCGCCCTGGGCGCTCTTCGCCGCGGCGTTCACGCGCTCCCGCGTGGGGACGGGGAGCCTGCGCCCCTGGCTGGCGGCGGGGTGGCTGGGTGCGACGCTCGCCGCCTCCACGCTCTGGGTGGCGCACCTGGACGCCCGCCTGGAGGGCGCGGAGCGGGAGCTGGCGCGGCTGGGGACCGTGCCGGACCCGTACCTGGACTTCCTGCTCCGGCAGTTCGCCGAGCGCGCGCTGCTGAGCGCCGCCGAGGGGCGCCAGGGGGTGGGGCTGCTCTACCAGAGCTGGGTGGGAGCCGGGCTGGCGAACGAGGGATACGAGGGGCGCGTGACCCTCTGGGACGGCGGCCGGCCCACCGCGGAGCTGCGCCTGGCCGACGTGGCGCTCCCCGACTCCGTGGTCGCGCCGCTGCTGGCCCGCGCGCTGCACGCCGACGAGCCGATCCTGGAGCGCTTCACGGAGCACCCCTCCCTTCACTACTTCCTCCTGGTGGCCCTCCCGGGGGGCCGGACCGTGACCGTCGCGGTTCCCCCCCGCGCGCACCTGGGGCGCTCCGGGGCGCTCTCGCGCTTCCTGGACCCCGGCCGCGAGCGGGACGAGGAGGGCGGCCCCACCGCCCTCTCGCTGGTCCCGGCGGCGGAGGCGGCGGCGCACGCGAGCGCGCAGCCCATGCAGTGGATCCACACGCCGGAGGCGTGGCGCAGCGAGGCCGTGGTGCGCTTCCCCGGCGGGCCCATGCACGCGCACCTCCTGGTGCGGACCCCCTCGGCGTTCCTGCTGGGCGTGCGCTCCGTGCTGGTGCTCGCCTTCGCCGTGGGCGTGCTGGCCCTGCTCTGGACGGCGGCGCGCACGCTCTGCGGGGAGCCGCTGGGGATGGGGGCGCGGGAGTGGGTGTGGGCGCGGACGTTCCGCGGCCGGCTCACCCTGGCGCTCTTCACCTTCTTCCTCCTCCCCATGGCCGCGTTCGGCGCGACGGCGTACCAGGCGCTGTCGCGCGAGGTGGTGCGCACCGCCGCCGCGCTGGCCGAGCGCGCGCTGGAGCAGGCGGCCGACGCGGTGGGCGGCCGGGCGCTCCCCGAGCTGGCGGAGCACGTGCAGGCCGACCTCCTCCTCTACGACCGGGGCGTGCTGACCGCGGCGTCCTCCCCGGAGGTGCTGGAGCTGGGGCTGTACAACACCTGGCTGCCTCCCCGCTTCTACCTGTTCTTCAGCAGCGGCGAGGCGGTCCGCGACCAGGAGGAGCGGGAGCTGGCGGGGCGCGAGTACCTGCTGGCCTACCGGCGGGTGTCGCCCGCGCAGGTGCTGGCCGCGCCCACCCCGCTGGCCTCGGGCGAGATCGCGCGCCGGCGGCGCGAGCTCGGGAACGCGGTGCTGCTGGCGGTGCTCCTGGGGGCGGCGCTCTCGGTGGTCCTCTCCTTCTTCGTGGCGCGCGCCCTCTCGCGCCCCATCGACGACCTGAGCCGGGCCGCGGCCGCGGTGGGCGCCGGCAACCTCCGGGTGCGCCTCCGCGACACGCGCCAGGACGAGTTCGGCGGACTGTACCGCTCCTTCAACCGCATGGTGCTCCGCCTCCGCCGCACCCGCGCCGCGCTGGAGCGGGAGACGAGGCGCACCGAGGCCGTGGTGGCCGAGGCGGGGACCGGCGTGCTGGCGCTGGAGCCCGGCGGGCGGGTGGCGCTGATCAACGCGCGCGCCGGGGAGATCCTGGGCGCCCCCGCCGAGACGGGCCAGCACGTACCGGAGACGACGCCGGTGGCGGCCGCGGTGGCCGCCGTGGTGCGCGCCTTCCGCCACTCGGGGGAGCTGGAGCACGGCGAGGAGCTGGAGGTGGACGGCCGGGTGATCCGCCTGCGGCTGCGGCGGCTGCGCGGGGAGACGGGGATGGGGGGCGCGGTGGTGGTGCTGGAGGACGTCACCACGGAGATGCGCTCGGCGCGGGTGCTGGCCTGGGGCGAGATGGCGCGCCAGGTGGCCCACGAGATCAAGAACCCGCTGACGCCCATCAAGCTGTCGGTGCAGCACCTCCGCCGCGCCTACGCCGACGGCCGGGCGGACTTCGAGCAGATCCTCGACCGGAACGTGGAGGCCATCCTCGGCGAGATCGACCGGCTGGGGGAGATCGCCCGCGCCTTCGCCCGCTTCGGCGCGCCGGCGCAGGCCGCGGGCGACCTGGAGACGGTGAGCCTGGACCTCGTGGCCGAGGAGACGCTGGCGCTCTACCGGGGCGCGCACGACGGCATCGGCTACCGGGTGGAGGTCGCGCCGGGGACCCCGCAGGCCCGCTCGCGCGTGGGCGAGCTGAAGGAGGTGATCGTCAACCTGCTGGAGAACGCCCGCGCCGCGCTCCCGGACGGCGGCGAGATCCGCATCTCGGCGGCGCCGGCGGGGGGCGGCGCCTGGGTGATGCTCAACGTGGAGGACAGCGGCGAGGGGATCCCCGCCGACCTGCTGCCGCGCATCTTCGAGCCGCAGTTCTCCACGCGCAGCAGCGGCACGGGGCTGGGGCTGGCGATCGTGCGGCGGCTGGTGGAGTCGTGGGGGGGCGAGGTGACGGTGGACTCGGAGCCGGGCCAGGGGACCACGGTGCACCTGCGGCTCGTCGCGGCGAACGGGGCGGGGACGGATTGAACTGCTTGAACTGCGGGTTCGGGCGTGCCCCCTGCTGCGCAGGGGTCGGGCTGCGCGCGCCGTAGGACGAGATACGACCTCGTCCAACGGCGCCGAGACCCGACGGAACTGCTGTCGGGTCTCGGCCCTCCGGGCGCGCATCCCTCACGCGAGCTGTTGCGGGCGGGTCAGCTACGGGAGGTGCGCTCCGCTTGGTCGTGCCGCCGCAGGTCAGTACGGAGACGCGTCGTAGTTGTCGATCTGCGCCCGCTGCAGCTTCCCCGAGTAGTCCAGGTAGCAGACCTTGGTCTCGGAGTAGAACTCGTAGACCTCCCAGCCGCCCTCGCGGTGCCCGTTCCCCGTCTGCTTGACGCCGCCGAAGGGGAGGTGCGCCTCCGCCCCGATGGTGGGCGCGTTGACGTAGGTGATGCCGTTGTCCAGCTCCTGGAAGGCCCGGAACGACGCCACGTTGTCGCGGGTGTAGATGGACGAGCTGAGGCCGTACTTCACCTCGTTGTTGATGCGGATGGCCTCGTCCAGGTCGGAGAAGCGCATCACCGACAGCACCGGCCCGAAGATCTCCTCCGTTGCCAGGCGCGAGCCGGCCTGCACGCCGGTGAAGATGGTGGGCTGGAAGAAGAAGCCGTCGTCCACGCCCGCGCCGGTGGGGCGCTCGCCGCCCAGGACCAGCGTGGCCTCCTGCTTCCCGACCTCCACGTACTGCTCCACCTTGGCGCGCGACTCCGCGTGGATCAGCGGTCCCACGTCCACGCCGTCCTCCAGGCCGTAGCCCAGCTTCAGCTCCTTCGCCCGGTCGACCAGGCGCTCCACGAATCGGTCGTGGACCCCGTCCTGGAGGAGCAGGCGCGAGGTGGCGGTGCAGCGCTGCCCGGTGGTGCCGAAGGCGCCCCAGAGCACGCCGTCCAGCGCCAGGTCCAGGTCGGCGTCGGCCATGACGATCTGGGCGTTCTTGCCGCCCATCTCCAGCGAGAGGCGCTTGTGCATGCGCCCGCACGTCTCGCCGATACGTGCCCCGGTCTCGGTGGAGCCGGTGAAGGAGATCACCGGGATCCCCGGGTGTTCGACGATCGCCTGGCCCACCTCCTCGCCGAGCCCGTGCACCAGGTTGACGACGCCCGCGGGGATGCCGGCCTCCTCCAGGATCTCCACCAGGAGCGCGACGGTGTGCGGGGTGTCCTCGGCGGGCTTGATGATGACGCTGTTCCCGCACACCAGCGCCGGGAACATCTTCCAGGTGGGGATGGCCAGCGGGAAGTTGAACGGGGTGATGAGGCCGCAGACGCCGATGGGGCGGCGGTAGCTCATCGCCCACTTGCTGCGCAGCTCCGAGGGGACGGTGTGGCCGAAGAGGCGGCGGCCCTCGACGCCGGCGTAGTAGGCGGTGTCGATCCCCTCCTGCACGTCGCCGCGGGTCTCGGTGAGCACCTTCCCCATCTCGCGCGTGGCCGCCCGGGCGACCTCGTCCTTCCGGGTGGTGAGCAGGTCGCCCACCCTGCGCAGCACGTCGCCGCGGGCGGGGGCGGGGGTGCGGCTCCACTCGGCGAAGCCGCGCTTCGCGGCCTCCACGGCCCGGTCCACGTCCTCCCTGCCGGAGCGCGGGAACAGGCCGATCAGGTCGCTCTGCTTCGCCGGGTTCCGGTTCTCGAAGTACTCGCCGCCGGCGGGCTCCACCCACTCGCCGCCGATGAAGTTTCTGAACTTGTCCGCCATCTCTCTACCGGTTCGGGTGTGCCGTTCGATCGAGCCCGCCAATCTAACCGGCCGCGCAACCCGCCGCCAACGCGGCGCACCCCTCCGCCGTCGGAGCCCGCCCACCCCGGGACCAGCGTCGCCGCCCCGCGACAATTCGAAGTGCCGCATGGGCTTGGCCCGAGCGCCGTCGGAATGTTGTTGACAACGAGGCACGAAATATATGATGTTGGGAGTGCGGCCCTCCGGTACCTTCGCCGGGCAGCCACCTCGCTCTCGACCCCGGAGGAAAGATGAAGCCACGTCGCTGCGCCGGCCTCGTCCTGGGCTCCCTGGCCGCCGCCACGGTACTGGTGGCCTGCTCCCGCGACCTCACCGCTCCGGCCGCGCGAGCCGTGGCAGGCCCCGCACGCTCCGCCGCCGCGGGGGGAGCGGACGCCGGGGAGGCGCCGGGATCGCTGACCGAGCCCACCGACAGCGCGGCCCCCGGCTACGGAAACGAGCCGGTCGGCGGGATCTGCCACCTGAGCTTCGAATACGACCCGGCCACCGGGACCGAGACCGTGGTCTCGGACTGCCCGGACGACGACTGGGAGGACCTGCTCCAGCCGGGCTATCCCGGCCCGGCTGGAGAGGATCCCGACACCACCAGCACCAGCGTGGGTCTCTGACCCTTTCCGGAGGCCCGTGCGAGCCCGAAGCCTCTCCCCGCGCCCGGTGGGCGGAGGAGGGGCTCCCTCGTTCGTGACGGCCTCCGCCGTACCCTCACGGAGCCGGCCCCGGGCGGACCCCCGCCGTCAGGGCCCCGTCCACCCCAGCACCAGCGTCGCCGCCCCGGCCAGCAGCATGCTCCAGAGCGCCCACAGCTTGTAGAACGCCAGCTCCGGGTGCAGACGCTTGTAGAGCCACGCCAGCAGCCACCCGCCCCCGAAGGCGCCCGCCAGGTAGGCGACCGCGATCAGCGCCCAGCCCATCGAGCCGATCAACGCCTACTCCTCCCGCACCAGCTCGTAGCGCTCGATCTTCTTGTACAGGTTGGAGCGGGGCATGTCGAGCAGGCGCGCGGTCTCGGAGACGTTCCAGTCGTTCTCGCGCAGCTTCTGGAGGATGAAGGCGCGCTCGGCGGCCTCCTTGAACTCGGAGAAGGTGCGCGAGGAGAGCAGGTCGGAGGAGAGCCCGCCGCCGCGCGCCTGGCCGGTGACCAGCAGCTCCACGTCGTCGGCGGTGACGGCGTCGCGCGGGGCCAGGATCAGCAGCCGCTCCACGGTGTTGCGCAGCTCGCGCACGTTGCCGGGCCAGTCCAGCCGCTGCAGCTGCTCCACCGCCTCGGGGGTGAAGCTGCGCGGCCGGAGCGTCCCCTCGCGGGTGGCCGTGTTCAGGAAGTGCTGCACCAGCAGGGGGATGTCCTCGCGCCGCTCGCGCAGCGGGGGGACGTGCAGGGGGATGACGTTCAGGCGGTAGTACAGGTCCTCGCGGAAGCGGCCGCCCTTGATCTCCTCCTCCAGGTCCTTGTTGGTGGCCGCCAGCACGCGCACGTCCACCTTCACCGGCTTGGCCCCGCCGACCCGGGTCACCAGCCCCTCCTGGAGGGCGCGGAGCACCTTGGCCTGAGCGGCCAGGCTCATGTCGCCGATCTCGTCCAGGAAGAGCGTCCCCTCGTTGGCCAGCTCGAACTTCCCGGCGCGGTCCTCGTAGGCGCCGGTGAAGGAGCCCTTCATGTGGCCGAAGAGCTCGGACTCGATCAGCTCGGAGGGGATGGCGGCGCAGTTCACCTCGATGAACGGCCGGTCGGCGCGAGGGGAGAGGCGGTGCACGGCGCGGGCGACCAGCTCCTTGCCGGTGCCGTTCTCGCCGGTGATGAGCACGCGCGCGTCGGTGGGGGCCACCCGCTCCACCCGCTCCAGGAGCTGGCGGACGGGGAAGCTCTTCCCGACGATCTGGTGCCGCCCCTCCACCTCGCCGCGGAGGCGGGCGTTCTCGGCGAGGAGGCCGCGCTGCTGGAGCGCGTTGCGGAGCACCAGGAGGATCCGGTCGGTGTCGAGCGGCTTCTCCAGGAAGTCGTAGGCGCCGCGGCGGGTGGCCTCCACCGCCGTCTCGATGGTGCCGTGGCCGCTGATCATCACCACCAGGGCGGCCGGGTCCATCTCGCGGATGCGGGTCAGCGCCTCCAGCCCGTCCATCCGCGCCATCTTCACGTCCATGAAGGTCAGGTCCGGCCGGAAGTCGGCGTAGAGGCCCAGCGCCTCGCCCGCGCTCCCCGCGGTGCGGACCTCGTGGTCCTCGTACTCCAGGAGCTGCGCCAGGACGTGACGGATCCCCTGCTCGTCGTCCACCACCAGGATGCGTGCCATGTGCTTTCTCGTCGGGTCGGGCGTCGGGGAGCGGAGCCGGGTCAGGCCGGGGAGAGGACGAGCATCCCCTCCTCCACGCGCGCGGTGCCGACGCCGTCGGGGAGGGGGAACGGGAAGGCCGTGGGGCCGAGGCCGGGCTCCTCGCGCCGCCCCATGCTCTCCAGCGCCTGCGGGTAGAGGCGGTCGGGGACGGGGATCCCGGCGAAGGTGATGCGCCGCACTTCGAAGGCCGCGCGCCCGGGCTGGAGCGTGCCCAGGTGCCCCACGATGTCCACGTCGGCTGTGTCGGGGAGGAAGGCGCGGGCGGCGCCCAGCTCCCCCACCCGGGGGAGGCGGTCGCTGGGGACGCGCGCCATGAGACGGACCGTGTCGCCACGGAAGGCGACGGCGGGGGAATCGAAGTCGCCCGGGATGCGGTCGCGCATCCGGTAGCGCATCAGGCTGGTGAACTCCACGTCGTTGAGGCGGATGGTCTCCCCCTCTCCGGTGAGCCGCTCCAGCTTGGCCTCGGCCTGCGCCGCGGCCTCGGGCGACACCAGCGTGGCCACGGGCTCCTCGCGCCCGAGCAGCCGCGCCACCTGGTCGCGGAAGAGCCACGCGCCCCCCGCCAGCAGCCCCAGCAACAGCAGCCCGGCGAACAGGCCGCCCCCACCTCGCTTCGCCATGCTCTCCCTCCGCTCGTGTGGTCCCGCCGCGCGCTCGCGCCGGAGGCTCTATGTAACAGCGGAGGCGCCGGACGGTTCCGCCAGCACCGCGCGGACGGCGGCCACGGCGCGGTCCACGTCCTCCCGCGTGGTCGCCCAGCCGACGGAGAAGCGGACGGCGCCCGACGCCTCCGTCCCCAGCAGTCCGTGCGCTTCGGGGGCGCAGTGCAGCCCGGCGCGGGTGAGCACGCCGTGCCCACGGTCCAGCCGCAGCGCCAGCTCGTGCGCCTCCACGGCGTCCGCCGCCACCGTGACGATCCCGACGCCCTCCGGCGCCCCGGGCGAGAGCACCCGCACCCCCGGCACCCCGGCCAGGCCGGCGCGGAGCCGCGCCTTGAGCGCGGCCTCACGGGCGTGCAGCGCCTCCACGCCCGCCTCCAGGACCCAGCGGACCCCGGCCAGCAGCCCGGCGATCCCGGGGCCGTTCAGCGTCCCCGCCTCCAGCCGGTCCGGGTACGCCGCGGGCATCTCCGCGGCCGCCGAGTCGCCGCCGGTGCCGCCGGAGAGGACCGGCGCCACCTCCACCCCCTCGCGCACCCAGAGCCCGGCGGTCCCCTGCGGCCCCAGCAGCCCCTTGTGCCCGGCGAAGGCGAGCAGGTCCACCCCCAGCTCGTCCACGCGCACCGGGAGGTGGCCCGCGCTCTGCGCCGCGTCCAGCAGCACCAGCGTGCCGTGCTCGCGCGCGGCCCCCGCCAGCTCGCGCACGGGGAGCACCGTCCCCAGGACGTTGGAGGCGTGGGGGAGCACCAGGAGGCGCGCCGGGCTGCCGCCGCCCCGGACGGCGTCCAGCACCTCGTCGGGGTCGACGCCCCCGTCCGGCCTCCCGGCGACGACCGTCTCCCGCACCCCCCCGCGCGCCAGCGCGGCCACGGGGCGGCGCACGGAGTTGTGGTCGTAGGCGGTGCGCACCACGCGGTCTCCGGGGCGGAGCACCCCGCGGAGGGCGGCGTTCAGGGCGTGGGTGGCGTTCGGCTGGAGGGTGACGCGCCCCGGGTCGCCGGGGGCGGCGAAGAGCTCGGCGAGCGCCAGGCGGCAGCGGAGCACGACGCGCCCCGCGGCAACGGCGAGGCGGTGGCCGCCCCGCCCCGGAGAGGCGCCCACGTCGCGCAGGTACGCGGCGACGGCCTCGGCCACCGCGTCCGGCCGCACGGCGGAGGTGGCGGCGTAGTCGAGGTAGACGAGGCCGTCCATGGCGCGGCTCAGCCCCCCGGCTCCAGGTCCAGGGCGACGTAGCGGAAGCCGAGCCGCTTCAGCTCGTCCGCCAGCCGGGCGCCCTCCTCCCCCGCGACCCGCTCCCACTGGTCCGCGGGGACGCGGAGCGCGGCGATCTCCGCCTGGTGCCCCTCGACGCCCACCTCCCCGGCGATCCCCCGCTCCGCGAGCAGGGCCGCGGCGCGCCCGGCCCGCCCGTCCCCCGCCGGCTCGCTCGCGCCCGTCACCGCCCGCCCCCGAGCTGGACCAGCTGCGAGGCGGCGAGCCCCTCGTTGAGCGCGCCGCGCCGGTATCCCTGGAGGTCCAGCAGCACCCGCGGGAACCCGGCGCCGCGCACCGCGCGCGCGACCTCCGCCCGCAGCGGCCCCACGCGGTCCAGCTCCGCCGCGGCGACCTCCAGGCGGGCGACGTCCCCGTGGTGGCGGACCCGGAAGTCGCGGAAGCCGAGGGCGCGCAGCCCGGTCTCGGCGGACTCCACCTGGCGGAGGCGCTCGGGGGTCACGGCCAGGCCGAACGGGAGGCGCGAGGCGAGGCAGGGAGCGGCGGGCTGGTCCCAGGTGGGGAGCCCCAGCTCGCGCGACCAGGCGCGGAACTCGTCCTTGGTGAGCCCCGCTTCCAGGAGGGGGGAGCGGACGCCGTGCTCCCTCGCCGCCGCGGCGCCCGGGCGGTGGTCGCCCACGTCGTCGGCGTTGGAGCCGTCCAGCACGGAGCGGAAGCCGCGCGCGCGGGCCACCTCGCCCAGCTGCGCCCACAGC
>DATABU010000252.1:0-3972 GCA_036259415.1 Longimicrobiaceae bacterium | reverse complement strand
CTCTCCCTCGCGGATCAGCCGCCACCCGTCGCCCACGGCGATGGCGCCGGAGGCGCAGCTCATCCCGTTGGTGGAGTTCGCGCCCGTGAAGCCGAACTCGATGGCGACGTTGCACGAGGCGGAGCCGTTGAACACCGCCAGCGCCAGCATGGGGTCCACCCCGCGGACGCCGTTCTGCAGGTAGGAGTTGAACTGCCCCTCGCCGTACGCCACCCCGCCCAGCGCGCTCCCCATCTGCACCCCCACCCGCTCCGGGTCCACGGAGGCCGGGTCGAGCGCCGCGTCCTCCAGCGCCATGCGCGCGCTTGCCACGGAGAACTGGGCGTAGCGCTCCATCCGCCGCGCCCGGTTCCGGTCCATGTAGTCGGTGGGCTCGAAGTCGTCCACCTGCGCCGCCACGTGCGAGCGGAAGGGGGAGGGGTCGAAGCGGGAGATGCGCCGGACCGCCGACTCGCGGCGCTGCAGCCCCTCCCACAGCCCCTCGACTCCGGTCCCGATGGGGGTGATGCAGCCGATCCCCGTCACCACGACGCGGCGGGGGGGGGCCAGCTCCGACGGATCCAGCGCGGTGCCGCTCATTCGCTCCCTGCTTCCTTGCTCCCGATGTGCCCGGAAAAAATGGAAAACTCGCCGGCTTCGATACCGACGAGTCCCTGGGACGTTCCCGCGCCGCGCCCGCCTACCCCCGGGCGGCGGCCTCCGCGGCGGCCCGGATCCCCGCGAGCGTCCGGCTCGCGACGTGGTGGATGAACACCGGCCCGATCACCGCGTTCCCCACCAGCCGGCGGGCGAAGGCCGGGAGCGGCCAGCGGGGTCCCTCGTCCCACTCGTGCACGATGCGGACCCGCGTGGAGCCGTCGCCGCGGTCCTCGAAGGTCCACTCCACGTCCATCCCCGTGGTGACGCCGTCCACGTGGCGGTAGACCACCGCGGGGCGGGCCTCGTCCACGTGCATCTCCGACACCCACCAGACGGGGTAGGGGAGCGGCCCGAAGTCGCGGCGGGCCGCCATCTCCACCCGCCCCGTGGCGAAGCCGTCCTTCCGCTGGAAGCGGACCCAGCGGTAGTGGGGGAGCCACTCCGGCCAGCGCTCCACGTCGGCGCCGGTGCGGAAGCAGGTCTCCACCGGCGCGGCGACCACGGTCTCGTCCACGGTGTACACGGGCGGCCCCTCCTCAGCGCGGGACGAAGTCCGCTCCGGCGTCCAGCCCCCGCACGAAGGCCGCGATCAGGCGCGCGGCGGCGTCCAGGTCGTCCAGCGACACGATCTCGTTCGGGCTGTGCATGTAACGGTTGGGGATGGAGATCACGCCGGTGGCGACGCCGGCCCGCGACAGGTAGATGGCGTCGGCGTCGGTGGCGGTGTGCTTGGGGTTCCCCTGGATGGTGAAGGGGATCCCCTCCGCCGCGGCGGTCTCGGCCAGCCGCTCGAAGACCAGCGGGTGGATGGCGGAGCCGCGCGCCAGGATGGGGCCGCCCCCCAGCCGGTGCGAGCCGATCTGCTTCTTCTCCATCCCCGGGGAGTCGGTGGCGAAGGACACGTCCACCACCAGCGCCACCTGCGGGTCCAGCGAGTAGGCGGAGACGCGCGCCCCGCCGCCGCTGAAGCCGATCTCCTCCTGGGTGGTGGCCGCGGCGGTCACCCGCGCGCCGAAGGGGTCGCCGGCTTTCAGGTAGCGGAGCGCCTCCAGCACGATGAACGCGCCGATGCGGTTGTCAACCGAGCGGGAGGCGATCAGCCCGTTCCCCAGCTCCACCAGCCGGGCGTCCACCACGGCCGGGTCGCCCACCCGGATCCCGCGCTCCGTGGCCTCGTCCAGGCTGCGCGCGCCCACGTCGATCCACAGGTCGGAGATCTTGGCGGCCTTGTCCTTCTCGTCGCCCTTGATGAGGTGGATCGGCTTCTTGCCGATCACCCCCACCACCTCGCCGCGGCGGGTGAGGACGCGGATGCGCTGCGCCACCAGCACCTGGGGGTCCCACCCGCCGATCCCGTCGAAGTACAGGAAGCCCTCGTCGTCCACGTGGGTGACCATCAGCCCGATCTCGTCGATGTGGCCGGCCAGCATCACGTGGGGCGAGCCCCCGGGGTTCAGCGTCGCCGCGGAGTTGCCGGCCACGTCCGCTTCCACCCGGTCGGCGACCCGTTCCGCCTCGGCGCGCCAGATCCGCGCGGGGACGACCTCGAAGCCCGAGGGGCCGGGGGCGTCCAGGAGGCGCTTCAGGAACTCGAATGAGCTGTCTTGCATCTGGAGAGAAGGGTTCTGCGTTGGGACCGGGGACGGTGCGCCCGCCGGGTCAGTGCTCGCCCGGGCCGGCCGCGCGGGGTGACGGTGCGTCGGGGAGGCGGGCGGCGCGGCCCGCCACCTCCGGGGTGTAGGCGTGGTACAGGTGCTTGACCAGGACCTCGGCGGCGTACACCTCCGGGGGGAGGTCCTCCAGCGCGGCCAGGGCGCGAAGCGCCTCCGCCTGGCGCGCGGTGAGCACCAGGGTGAGCGGGTGCCGGCCGCCGGCGCTCACAGGGCGCCCTCCTCGCGGAGCGCCGCGGGGACGCCCTCCCGGACGGAGGGGTAGCGGAGGACCACCCCCAGCTCCTCGCGCATGCGGCGGTTGGAGCAGCGCCGCGAGCCCACGCGCCGCTCGAAGGCGCTCCCGGAGAGCTCCTGGCGGATGTCGTCGCGCGACACCGCCGGGGGGAGGGGGAGCGCCAGCAGCTCCGCGGTCAGCTCGGCGTACTCGGCGCCGGTGACGGGCTCGTCGTCGCAGAGCAGGTAGGTCGCCCCGGGGCGACCCCGCTCCCAGGCGGCGATCAGCCCCGACACCAGGTCGTCCACGTGGATGCGCGACACCCAGAGCTCCTCGTCGTCCAGGCGGCGGTAGGCGCCCAGCTCCAGCCGTTCGCGCAGCGTCCGCCCCGGGCCGTAGATGCCGGGGGCCCGGCAGATGCGCACCGGGAGGCCGTGCTCGCGCCAGGCGTCCAGGTACACGCGCTCGGCCTCGACGCGCGCCTCGCCCACGGAGGAGGAGGGGTGCGCCGGCGTGTCCTCGTCGGTCCACTCGCCCTCGCGGCGGCCGTACACCGAGGTGCTGCTGACGTACACCAGCGCCTCCGGCGGCGCCCCGGCGAAGGCCCGCGCCACGCTGCGGGTCCCCTCCACGGAGTAGCGGTCCTCCCCCGCGGGCTGCGGCCTCACTAAGTCGAACACCACGGTGGGGCGCCACTCCACCAGCGGGGCGAGCGTCTCGGGGCGGTCCACGTCCGCGACCACCGGGCTCGCCCCCGACGCGGCGATCCCGGCGGCGCGGCCGGGGTCGCGGGTGGTCCCCACCACCTCGGCGCCGCGGGCGGCGAGGGCGCCCGCCAGCCGCCGCCCCACGTAGCCGCACCCCAGGATCAGCGCGCGGGCCCCGCTCATCGTCCGCCGTCCGGGTTCAGGAGGGGGAGGGCGAGCGCCAGGAAGTCGTCCAGGATGCGGTGCGTCATCCCCCAGATCACGTATCCTCGGGTGCCGATGGCGGGGAAGCGGCGCGGATCGCCGGTCACCGTCTCCAGCAGGTACTCGGTGGCGGCATCGGGGTGCGCCAGCTCGCGCACCGGGATCCACACCGCGGCCTCCACCTCGTGGTTCGGGGTGGCGACGGTGCCGCCCGCAGCGGCGAACACGAACGGCGCCACGACGATGCGCGGCGCGCCGCCGAGCGGGGCCAGGTCGTCCAGCGAGCCCAGCCGCGCTCCCCGGCCGGCCAGGTCGATCCCCACCTCCTCGCGCGTCTCCCGCACCGCGGTGGCCGCGGCGTCCGCGTCGGCCGGGTCGCTCCGCCCCCCCGGGAGCGCCATGTGCCCGGACCACGGGTCGCCGGCGCGCTCGGCGCGCTTGATGAGTAGCAGCTCCAGCTCCGGGCCGGCGGGCCGCAACACGAGTGCCACGGAGGCGCGCGGGACCCCCGGGGCGGCGTCCGCGCGGCGCCCGG
>DATABU010000251.1:0-4808 GCA_036259415.1 Longimicrobiaceae bacterium | reverse complement strand
CGGAGCCGCAGCCCGACCCCGGCGCAGCCGGGGGCACGCCCGAACCCGCCGTCCAAGACCGCCCCCGAACCTCACACCAGCCAGCGCACCGCCAGGTCCGCCACCCGCCGCGCGATCCCCCCCGAGAACCGGGCGCGCAGGTAGGCGTCCGCGCCGCGGCGGATGGACTCCGGGTAGGTGGGGTAGACGTGGATCATCCCCGACAGCTCCGACAGCTTGAGCCGGTGGCGGACGGCCAGCACCGCCTCGTGGATCGTCTCCCCCGCGCGGGGGCCCACCACGTGCGCACCCACCAGCCGGCCCCGCGGGTCCGTCACCAGCTTGGTGAGCCCCTCCGGCTCGCCGTCGCACACCGCGCGGTCCAGCGACTCGTGCGCGTAGCGCCAGACGCCCGCCCGGCCGCCCCAGCGCTCGCGCGCCTCCGCCTCGGTGAGCCCCACCCGAGCCAGCTCCGGCTCCGCGTAGGTGCACCAGGGGACCACCCGGTAGTCCGCCTTCCGCCCCACCGGGAAGAGCGCGTTGGGGGCCGCCAGGCGCCCGTGGTAGTCGGCCACGTGGGTGAAGCGGTACGGCCCCACCACGTCCCCCGCCGCCCACACGTTCCCCGCCGAGGTGCGCAGCTTCGCGTCGGTCGTGATCCCCCCCGCCCCCACCTCCACCCCCAGCGCCTCCAGCCCCATCTCCTCCACGTTGGGCCGCCGCCCCGTGGCGACGAACACCTCCTCCGCCCGCACCTCGGCGCCGCCCGCCAGCTCCACGACCTTCTCCCCGCCCTCCGCGCGGACCCGCTCCGCCCGCGTCCCCAGCCGCAGCTCGACGCCCTCGCGCTCCAGCGCGCGCCGCAGCACCTCCGCCACCTCGGGGTCCTCGCGCCCCAGCACCTGCGCCCCCGAGTCCACCAGCGCGACCCGGCTCCCCAGCCGCGCGAAGGTCTGGCCGATCTCCACGCCGATGGGGCCGGCGCCCAGCACCACCAGCGAGCGGGGGAGGCGCTCCAGCTCCCAGACCGTCTCGTGCGTCAGGTAGCCCGCCTCGGCCAGCCCCGGGACGTCGGGGACGGCGGTGCGCGAGCCGGTGGCCACCACCCAGCGCTTCGCCCGCAGGCGGCGGCCGTCCACCTCCGCCTCCTCCGGCGAGACGAGGCGCGCGTGGCCGTGGACCACCTCCACCCCCATGCCGCGGAAGCGCTCCGGCGAGTCGTGCGGCTCGATGGCGGCGATGGTCCTGCGCACGCGCGCCATCACCTCCGCGAAGTCGGCGTCGCCGGGGCCGGCGCGGATCCCGTACTCCGCGGCCCGCCGGACCGTCGCCAGGACCGCGGCGGAACGGAGGATGGCCTTGGAGGGGACGCACCCCGTCCACAGGCACTCCCCGCCCAGCCGGTGCCGCTCCACCAGCGCCGTGCGCGCCCCGATCCCCGCCGAGACCGCCGCGGTCACCAGCCCCGCCGTCCCGCCCCCGATCACCGCCAGGTCGTACCGCTCCACGTCGCTCCTCCGCTCCCCCGGGCCGGCCGCCCCGCGAACGCGGCGCGGAACCGTTTGCGCCGGAATCGTTTACAAGGTCGGCGTAGCGTCCGCCCCCCGGCGGCGCATATCTATATTGCATCCCGAGCACCCCGACGCAACGCACCTGGAGCCCAAGCCAGTGAAGCCCAACCTGAACGCCGCCGCCTGGCGCGAGCGCGCCGGCCATGCCTGGACCCGTCTGCGGGGGGCCTGGCGCGACCGGCGGGAGCGCAAGGTCCTCGTCGCATTCACCGCGCTCGGGCTGGCCTCGTGCGGCACCGGGGCGGTGGCCGCGGCGTGGACCCGGGCGTGCGTGGGGACCTGCCCCACCGCCGAGCAGATCGCCGACTTCGCCCCGCAGCAGTCCAGCCAGGTGCTGGACTCGCAGGGCGGGCTCCTGGGCACCTTCTACCGCGAGCGGCGGACCATCGTCCCGCTGCGCACCCTGCCGCGCTACGTCCCCATGGCCTTCGTGGCGGTGGAGGACCAGCGCTTCTTCGAGCACGAGGGGGTGGACCCGGTGCGCATGGTCGCGGCAGTGCGCGACAACATCGTGCAGGGGTGGGGCGGGCCGGGGGGGAGCACCATCACCATGCAGCTCGCCCGCAACCTCTTCCCGCAACAGCTCCCCGCGGGCGAGAAGACCGTGCGCCGCAAGGTGGCCGAGATCCGGCTGGCGCTGGACATGGAGCGATCCTACTCCAAGGAGCGCATCCTGGAGATGTACCTCAACACCATCTACCTGGGCGCCGGGGCGTACGGGATCGAGGCGGCGTCGCGCACCTACTTCGGCAAGCCCGCCTCGCAGCTCAACTACGTGGAGGCCGCCACCCTGGCGGCGCTCCCCAAGGCCCCCTCGTACTACAACCCGCGCCGCAACCCCGAGTCCGCCCGCGGGCGCCGCAACCTGGTGCTCGACTTCATGGGCAGGACCGGGGTCGTCACCCCGGAGCAGGCCGAGGCCGCGAAGCGGCAGCCGCTGGCGCTCGCCCCGCCCAGCGGCGCCATCCGCGCCCCGTACTTCGTGGAGCGGGTCCGCGCCGAGCTGGAGGACCGGTTCGGGGAGCTGCTCTACACCGGCGGGCTGCGCATCCACACCGGGATCGACCCGCGGCTGCAGGCCGCGGCCGAGGCGTCGCTGGAGGAGCACCTGCGCGAGATCGAGAACGGCAAGTTCGGGCCGTATCCGCACCCCACCTACGAGAAGTTCACCGCCGCCCTCGGGGAGGAGGAGGAGGTCACACACACCCCCTACCTGCAGGGGCTGGTGGTGGTGATGGACCCCGGCACGGGGGTGATCCGGGCCATGGTGGGCGGGCGCGACTGGGAGCAGTCGCAGTTCAACCGCGCCACCCAGGCGCTGCGGCAGCCCGGCTCGGCGTTCAAGCCCTTCGTCTACGCCGCGGCGCTGGAGAAGGGCCGCTCCCCGCACTACTCCGTCTCCGACGCGCCCTTCTCGCTGGCCATGTCGGACGGGTCGGTGTGGTCGCCCAAGAACTACGACGGCAAGTACGGCGGGCACACCAGCCTGCGCGCCGGGCTGCGCAACTCCAAGAACATGGTCGCCATCCGCCTGGGGCGCGAGGTGGGGATCCAGGCGGTGCGCGACGTGGCGAAGCGCACCGGGATCGAGACCCGCATCCCCGGCTACCCGTCGGTCTACATCGGCTCGGCGGGGGTGTACCCGCTGGAGCTGGTCGCCGCCTACGCGCCCTTCGCCAACGGCGGCTTCCGGGTGGAGCCGCGCTACGTGCTGCGGGTGGAGGACAACACCGGGAAGACGCTGTGGGAGCCGCCGCAGTACCCGCGCCGCGCCGTGGACCCGGCGGTGTCGTGGATCCTGACCGACATGCTGCGCGAGGTGGTGGACCGCGGCACCGGGTGGAACGCCCGGAACCCCGCGGAGGGGAACCTGTCCTACGACATCCCCGCGGCGGGGAAGACGGGGACCACCAACGAGTCCACCGACGTGTGGTTCGTGGGATACACCCCGGACCTGCTGGCCGGCGTCTGGGTCGGGCTCGACAACCCCCGCACCATCATCCGTGGGGCGACCGGGGGCGGCATCGCGGTCCCGGTCTGGGCCCGGGTTGTGCGTACCGTGTACGAGGGGAAGCAGCCCCCCGCGGAGTGGCCCCGCCCCCCCGGCGTCGTGAGCCGGACGGTGAGCGGGGGCCGGGTCCTCACGGAGGACTGCCCGTGGGGCGGCGGGTACACCGACTACTTCGCCGTCAGCCACGTCCCCGAGGCGACGTGCGAGGCCCCGCAGCAGCTCCCCGACCGCTTCGTGGACCCCACGCCGCACCTCCCGGGGCGGCCGGTGTTCCCCGGGCAGCCGCGGGTGCCGCGCCCCGAAGACATCGTGCCCTCCAGGCCGCAACAGGAACGAAGTAGATGAGCCGCAGAGCCGCGCCGGACGAGACCCTGGTGTTCGGAGAGGAGCCCCGGCGGCGACCGCGCCGCCGGCTCCTGGGCCGCATCCTCCTCGGACTGGGAGTCCTCGCCGCCGCGGGGTTCGCCTGGCTCTGGTTCGCCCCCTGCGGCCTGGGCGGGTGCGCCCCCGTCTCCGAGCTGGAGCGCTTCCAGGCCGAGGGCTCCGAGCTGCTGGACGTGGACGGCGAGCCCTTCGCCACCCTGGCGACGGTGAACCGCCGCGTGGTCTCCCTGGACTCCCTCCCCGAGTACCTCCCCCGGGCCTTCATGGCCGTGGAGGACCGCCGCTTCTACGAGCACTCCGGGGTGGACTGGAAGCGCTTCGGCGGCGCCCTGGTGAGCAACGTCAAGGCGGGCGGCGTCGCCGAGGGCGGGAGCACCATCACCATGCAGCTGGCCCGCAACCTCTTCCCCGACCACCTCCCGTACCGGGAGCGCTCCATCCGCCGCAAGCTGATGGAGGTGCGCGTCGCCCGGCAGATCGAGCGGGCCTTCCCCAAGGACAAGATCCTGGAGCTGTACCTCAACCACATCTACCTGGGGGAGGGCGCCTACGGGGTGGAGGCCGCCGCGCTCGAGTACTTCGGCAAGCCCGCCTCCGAGCTGACGCTGGCCGAGGCCGCGCTCCTGGGCGGGCTCCCCAAGGCCCCCTCGCAGATCAACCCCCGCGCCGACCGCGACGCCGCCCTCGCGCGCCGCAACCTGGTGCTGTCGGCGATGGCCGACGCCGGCTACGTCACGGCGGCCGAGGCGGCGGAAGCGCGGGAGACGCCCGTGCGCCTGGAGAGGCGGTCGGGTGGCGGCACGGCCGAGCGCGGCGCGTACTTCGTGGAGCGCGTGCGCCGCGAGCTGGAGGAGCAGGTGGGC
>DATABU010000250.1:0-2287 GCA_036259415.1 Longimicrobiaceae bacterium | reverse complement strand
CCGTCCGGTGTTCCTGAACCCGTACGGCTCCACGGAGGCGACTGGGATCACGGCCCACCACTTCGCCCGGGCGGACCTGTCGAGCTACTCCAGCCGCTCCATGCCGCCGGGCCGCCCGATCGCCAACGCCAGCATCTACGTCCTGGACGGAGCCGGAGAGCCGGTGCCGGTGGGGGTGACGGGGGAGCTGTACCTGGGCGGCGCCGGGGTGACGCGCGGGTACCGGCGGCTCCCGGGCCAGACGGCCGAGCGCTTCCTCCCCGATCCCTTCGGCCGGACGCCCGGCGCGCGGCTGTACCGCACGGGCGACCTGGGGCGGTGGCTGCCGGACGGGACGATCGAGTTCATGGGCCGCGGCGACGCGCAGGTGAAGGTGCGCGGGTTCCGGATCGAGCTGGGCGAGATCGAGGCGCGGCTGGCGGAGCACGCGGCCGTGCACGAGGTGGTGGTGGTGGCGCGTGCGAGAGAGGGGGAGGCCGGCGACCCGCGGCTGGTGGCCTACTACACGGGTGACCAGGCGGGCGCGGCGGCGCTGCGCGCCCACCTGGCGGAGCGGCTGCCGGAGTACATGGTCCCGGCCGCGTTCGTCCACATGGACGCGCTGCCGGTGAACCCCAACGGCAAGCTGGACCGCAAGGCGCTGCCGGAGCCGGAGTACGCGCCGGCGGAGGAGACGTACGTGGCGCCGCGGACGCCGGTGGAGGAGGTGCTGGCGGGGATCTGGGCGGAGGTGCTGGGCGTCGAGCGGCTGGGGGTGCACGACGAGTTCTTCTCCATGGGCGGGCACTCACTGCTGGCCACGCGGGTGGTGTCGCGAGTCCGCGAGGTGTTCGGCGTGGAGCTGCCGCTGCGGGCGCTCTTCGAGGGACCCACGGTGGCGGAGATGGCCGGGCGCGTGGAGGAGTTGCGCCGCGCGGGGGTGCCGGTGCTGCCGCCGGTGGTGCCGACCGAGCGCACGGAGCCGCCGCTGTCGTTCGCGCAGGAGCGGCTCTGGTTCCTGGACCGGCTGCGGCCCGGCGAGATCTCCTACAACCTCCCCTTCGCCCTGCGCCTGCGCGGCGCGCTGGACGTGAATGCGCTGGAGCGGAGCCTGGGCGAGATCGTCCGCAGGCATGACGCGCTGCGGACGGTCTTCGTGGAGCGGGGCGGCACCCCCCGGCAGGTGATCGCGCCGTTCGGCGGCTTCCGGCTGACCGTGATCGACCTTGCCCACCTCCCCGAGGAGACGCGCGAGGCGGAGGTGCAGCGGGAGCTCGTGGCGGAGGGTGGTGCAGCGCGGCCGTTCGACCTCTCGACAGGCCCGCTCTTCCGGGTGAGCCTGCTGCGCCTGGGTGCGCAGGAGCACGTGCTGCTCCTCTCGCAGCACCACATCGTCAGCGACGGGTGGAGCATGGGGGTGCTCTACCGCGAGCTGTCGGCGCTGTACGCGGCGTACCGCGAGGGGCGTGAGTCGCCGCTGCCGGAGCTGCCGGTGCAGTACGCCGACTACGCCGCGTGGCAGCGCGAGCAGGTGGAGGGCGCGGTGCTGGAGCGGCAGCTGGCGTACTGGCGGGAGCGCATGGCGGGAGCGCCGGAGCTGCTGGAGCTGCCCTCGGACCACCCCCGCCCGCCGGTGCAGACGTACCGGGGCGAAACGGTTCCCGTGGAGCTCTCCCTGGAGCTGCTGGAGCGGCTGCAGGCGCTGGGACGGAGCGAGGGCGCTACGCTGTACATGACGCTGCTGGGCGCCTTCCAGGTGCTGCTGTCGAAGTACAGCGGAAGCGAGGACGTCGTCGTGGGCAGCCCGATCGCGGGGCGGACGCGCCGGGAGGTGGAGGAGCTGATCGGCTTCTTCGTCAACACGCTGGTGCTGCGCACCGACCTCGGTGGAGACCCGAGCTTCCGCGAGGTGCTGCGGCGGGCGCGGGAGGTCACGCTGGGCGCGTACGAGCACCAGGACGTGCCCTTCGAGAAGCTGGTGGCCGAGCTGCAGCCGGAGCGGTCCCTGAGCCACACGCCGCTCTTCCAGGTGATCTTCACGCTGCAGACCGCCGGGGGCGAGGGAGTCGCTCTTCCGGGGCTGGAGGTGAGCGAAGTCGAAGCGGAGCGCGTGAGCGCCAAGTTCGATCTGTCCCTGGTGCTCACCCCGACCTCGCGCGGCCTGCGCGGAGGACTGACCTACCCCACGGACCTCTTCGAGCGCGGCACGGTCGACCGGATGCTCGGCCACCTGGAGCGGGTGCTGAAGCAGGTCGCCGCGGACCCGGACGTGCGGCTCTCGGAGCTGGAGCTGCTCGGGGATACGGAG
>DATABU010000249.1:0-2003 GCA_036259415.1 Longimicrobiaceae bacterium | reverse complement strand
GCTGAGCGGCTGCCGGACCCTCGTGCCGGGCTCGTAGCCACACGGCTCGATGGGGAAGAAGGTGAGGGCGTCCACGGACGCCGAACGGCTCCGGGATCCGCTCTCCATCGAGCGCGGGTTCTGGAGCCGCGGCGTTTCCGTCCTGGCCGGGGTGGACGAGGTGGGGCGGGGGCCGCTGGCCGGGCCGGTGGTGGCCGCGGCGGTGGTCCTCCCGGCGGGCGAGTGCGTGGACGGGGCGGACGACAGCAAGCGCCTCACGGCCGCCCGGCGCACGGAGCTGGCGGAGGCGGTCTGCGCCCGCGCGGTGGCCTACGGGGTGGGCGCGGCGTCGGCGCGGGAGATCGACCTCCTCAACATCCGCCGCGCGACGGCCCTCGCCATGCAGCGTGCGGTCGCGAGGCTCCCCCTGCGCCCCGACCACCTCCTGGTGGACGGGCTCCCCGTCCCCGAGCTGGGCGGGGAGTCGCACACCGCCGTGGTGGAGGGCGACCGGCTCGTGCACTGCATCTCCTGCGCGAGCATCCTCGCCAAGGTGGTGCGCGACCGGCTGATGGCCCGCCTCGCGGCTCGCTACCCGCAGTACGGGTGGGAGCGCAACAAGGGGTACGGGACGCCGGAGCACCTGGAGGCGCTGGCCCGCTTCGGCCCCACCGCCCACCACCGGCGCTCCTTCGCCCCGGTGCAGATCACCCTCGACCGAAGCTGAACCGCATGCACACCGAGCACCTGCAGAACGTCCGCCCCTCCTGGGTCGCCTTCGGGTGGTTCGCCGCCGCCGCGGTCGCCGGGCTGGCGCTGGTGGGGCTCTCCGCGGTGGGGATCCTCCACCCCACGGCCGACTCCGGCGGCGCGTGGGCCATGCTCGCGGTGCTGGTGGGGTTCTTCTGCGGCGGGTGGCTGGTGGGGTGGCGCACAGGCGAGGCCCCCGTCCTCCACGGGGTGGGGATCGGGCTCTTCTCGCTGGTGGTCTGGTTCCTCGCGAACCTGCTCGCCAGCCTGCTGGGCATCACCGGGTGGACGGGGTTCAACCCCACGCTCGCGGCCGCAGCGCTCCTGCTCCAGATCGCCGCGGCGGTCTTCGGCGCCTGGTACGGCACGCACCACCACGCGCTCGACACCGCGGCGGAGGACTGAGCGGGGTTTTTGCTGCCTGGTTTGGGCGTGCCCCTCGCTGGCGCTCGGGTCGGGCTGCGGCTCCGTAGGGCAGCAAACGACGCTGCCCAACGGAGGCGAGCCCCGACGATACTGCTGTCGGGTCTCGCCGCTTCGCGCTCGCATCCCTCACGCGGGCTACCAGGCGGGGGCGGGGCTGCAACTGCTTCTACTTTCACATCGCAACGCAGCAGATGTCGTACGCTGAAAAGATCGCCGGGGAGCTCGGTCTCGGGGTCGGCCAGGTGCGGGCGGCGCTGGAGCTCCTCGACCAGGGGAACACCATCCCGTTCGTCGCCCGGTACCGGAAGGAGGCTACCGGGGAGCTGGACGAGGTGCAGATCCGGGACGTCCGGGACCGCAGCGAGTACCTGACCGAGCTGGACGAGCGCCGCCGGGCGATCCTCCAGTCGGTGGAGGAGCAGGGGAAGCTGACGCCGGAGCTGCGCGCCGCCATCGAGCGGGCCGACACCAAGGCGGGGCTGGAGGACCTCTACCGACCGTACAAGCCGAAGCGGCGCACCCGGGCCACCATCGCCGCGGAGCGCGGGCTGGCGCCGCTGGCGGAGCTGCTCTGGGCGGGGGAGCGGACCGACGCGGAGCTGCTGGCGGCGGCGGCGGCCTTCGTGGACCCCGCGAAGGAGGTGCTCACCGCGGAGGACGCGCTGGCGGGGGCCCGCGACATCGTGGCCGAGCGGGTGTCGGACGACGCGGGGGCGCGCGCCTTCGTCCGCGAGCTGACGCGGGAGCGGGGCGTGCTGGAGAGCCGGGCGGCGCGCGGCAGGGAGGGGGAGACCTCCAAGTTCCAGGACTACTACGACTTCTCCCAGCCGGTGAGGCAGCTCCCCGGG
>DATABU010000248.1:0-5851 GCA_036259415.1 Longimicrobiaceae bacterium | reverse complement strand
AGCACCGGCATGGTGAGCACCGCCTGCCCGCTGACGCTGGGGACGGGGAAGTGGATCAGCGAGTGCACCCCCATCATCCCCAGCGCCGAGAGCGCAACCGGGAGCCCCGCGATGGGCGTCACCAGCCCGTTGACGATGGTGTCCACGATGCGCCCGTCCTGGAGCACCACGTAGATGGCCCGCGCGAAGCCGATGAGCAGCCCGGCGAAGGCCATGTCGCGGAAGCCCTCGATGTACGCCTCCACCGTGCCCCCCACCCGCAGCCCTCCCAGCAGCCCCACCGCCACCCCCATGGCGAAGAAGAGCCCGGCCATCTCGTCGAAGCCCCACTCCAGCCGCAGGATCCCCCAGACGTATACGGCGAAGGTGGCGAGCACCAGCAGGAGGATGCCCCCGTCGCGCGCGGCCCCGGACGCCGGGTGCGCGGCGGAGTCCACGGCGAGGTCCGCCTCCGCGCCGGCCTCGGCGGCCCCGGGGGCGAGGCGGTTGCGCGCGGCGTAGCGCATGGTGACGGCGATCCAGACGGCCAGCGCCAGGACCAGGAAGACGATGCGGTACGGGGCGGCGGAGAGGAGCGGGAGCTGCGCCAGCTTCTGGGCGATCCCCACCTGGAAGGGGTTGATGGGGCTGAACGACGAGCCCACCGCGGCCGCCCCCAAGCTGGACGCGACGGCCACCAGCGGGTCGAAGCCCATGCGCCGGGTGAGGATGAGCAGCGCGGGGACGAGGGCGATGAACTCCTCCTGCATGTTGATCATCACCCCGCCCAGCGCGGAGAGCACGCACAGCACGGGGATCACCGCGAGGGTGCGCCCGTGCATCCGCCGCACCAGCCGGTCGGTCCCCCGCCGCAGAACGCCTGTGCGGTCCAGCACGGTGAAGGCGGCGCCCACCAGGAAGACCACGAAGATCACGTCCGCGGCCTCGGCCATGCCGCGCGGGATGGCGACCAGCGCCTCGAAGGGACCCACCGGGGCGGCATCGACGCGGCCGTAGGTGCCCGCCACCACCACCTCGCGCCCGGTGGCGGGGTCCTCGCGGCGCTGGTACTCTCCGGCGGGGAGCACCCAGGAGAGCGCGGCGGCCAGGACGATGAAGCCCACCAGCAGGGTGAGCGGGTGGGGGAAGCGGATGCGGGCCATGGGAGGGCGGGTTGGGGTGGAGGGCTGGAAGGTGCCAAGATTCGCCCGGCGGGGGCGCCGCACAAGGGCGCCGCGCCCCGGTGGCCCCCAAAATGCCGGGTCGGGGGGCGGGCGCCCCCGCGGGCGCCGGCCGACCCCCGCCCGGAGGGAGCGCTGTCCGACCTGTTCGACCTGTCCGAGCTGCTGGGCGACTTCCGCGACGAGGCGCGCGACCCGGTCGCGCGCCTCGACGCCGCGCTCGCCGGGTGGGAGCGGGGCGAGCCGCTCCCCGAGGAGGAGCGGACCGTGCTGCTGCGCGGGCTGCACACGCTGAAGGGGAACGCGGGGATGCTGGGCCTGCGGCCCATCCAGGACTGGGTCCACGGCGTGGAGAGCGTCCTGAAGCGCTCCGCCGCGCCCCCCGCCCCCGCGACGCTGCGGGAGCTGCTCCGCGGCGCGGCGGCGCTCCGGCTGGCGGTGGACCGCGCCGGGGGACCCGGGGAGGAGGCCGCCTTCGCCGCGCTGGTCCCCGTGCGCGACGAGCCGGCGGAGGCGGAGGGGCCCGCGCCGCCCCCGGTGCCGGCGGAGGCGCCCGCCGCGCCCGGCGAGGTGCGGGCGGAGGACCTGCGCGACGACGTGGTGCGCATCCCCTTCCGCATGCTGGACGTGCTGCTGGACGAGATCAGCGAGGTGGTGACGGAGCTCACCGCGCTGGACGACTGGGCGGAGGCGCACCGCGACGCGCTGGGGGCGGTGGAGCTGCGGCGCGCGCTCCAGGACCGGATCGAGTCGCTGGCCGCGGGCGCCGAGGCGGCGCGGCGCACGGCCACCGACCTGCGCATGGTGCCGGTGGGGCGCACCTTCTCGCGCTACCCGGCGCTGGTGCGCGACCTGGCGCGCGAGCAGGGGAAGCGCGTGCGGGTGGTGCTGGAGGGCGAGGACACGCAGCTGGACAAGTCCACGGCGGACGCGCTGGGCGAGCCGCTCCTGCACCTGGTGCGCAACGCGGTGGACCACGGGATCGAGACGCCGGAGGAGCGCGAGGCGGCGGGGAAGCCGCCGGAGGCCACGCTGCTGCTGCGCGCCGCCCAGGAGGGCGACCGGGTGCGCATCGAGGTGGAGGACGACGGGCGGGGGCTGGACCGGGAGAGGATCGTCGCCCGGGCGCGGGAGCAGGGGTTCGCGGCCGGCGAGGAGGAGGCCGGGGTCGAGGAGCTGATCTTCCGGCCCGGTTTTTCCACGCGGCGGGTGGCGACCGCCCTGTCGGGGCGCGGGATCGGGCTGGACGCGGTGCGCGGCGCGGTCGGGCGGCTGCGGGGGAGCGTGGAGGTGGAGCCGGGCGACGAGGGGGGGACGCGCTTCGTCCTCCGCCTCCCGCTGACGGTGGCGCTCGTCCCGGCGCTCTTCTTCGAGGCTGCGGGGGAGCGCCTGGCGCTGCCGGTCGCCGACGTGGAGGAGACGCTGCGCGCGGGAGAGGTGGAGCGGGTGGGCCCGGCGGAGGTGGTGCGGGTGCGGGAGGAGGTGCTGCCGCTGGTGCGTCCGGGACGGGTCTTCGGCTGGGAGGAGGGGGACGGCGCGCGGCCGCGCTTCGTGCTGGTGGTACGCAGCGGCGGGCGCGCCGCGGCGGTGGGCGCGGACCGGCTGCTGGACCAGCGGCAGGCGACGGTTCGCGCCCTCCCCGTGGCGCTGGGGAGCCCGCCCGGGGTGTCCGGGGCCACGGTCGCGCCGGACGGCGGGGTGGTGCTGGTGCTGGACCCGGCGGCCGTGGTGGAGCTGAACGTGGACCTGTATCGCGGAGGCGGCGGTGGCCAGTGAGCGCAGGCGGATCCTCGTGGTGGAGGACAGCCCGATGATGTGCCGGATGTACCGCCTGGTGCTGGGCGCGGCCAACGACCTCCGCTTCGCCAGCAACGGCGCGGAGGGGCTGGACCTTGCCGCGCAGGAACCGGAGCTGGACCTGCTCATCGTGGACATCAACATGCCGCAGATGGACGGGCTGGAGTTCGTGCGCCGCCTGCGGCGGGAGCTGGGGATCACCCGGCCGCCGGTGCTGGTGAGCTCCACCGAGTCGGCGGAGGAGGACCGCCGCGCCGCCCGCGAGGCGGGGGCAACGGGGTTCCTGGCCAAGCCCTGGACGCCGCAGCAGCTCCTGGACGCGGTGCGGGAGCAGACCGGGGCGGCGGCTTGAGCGCCGTGGCGGTGCGGCTGGGGGCGGCGGAGTTCGGGCTCCCGCTGGAGCGGGTGCACGCGGTGCTCCGCCCCCCGCCGGTGTCGCGCGTCCCCTTCCCCCCGCCGGACGTGGTGGGGGTGGTGCACCTGCGAGGCGCGCTCCTGGGAGTGCTGGACCTGGGGACGCGACTGCGCGGGGCCCCGGCGCGCCTGCCGGGGCGGCTGGTGGTGGTCGCCCCCCGGGCGGGCGGAGAGGCGCTGGCCCTGCTGGTGGACGGGGTCTCGGGGATCGTGGAGGGGGAGGCGGGGGCGGAGCCGCCCCCTCCCGAGGCGGCCGCCGGGCTCCCGGACGGGTGGCTGGGCGGGGTGGTGCGATCCGAGGAGGGGCGGCTGGTGGCCCTCCTCGACCTGGACAACGTGCTCGCTGGAGTGACCGCATGACCGGACTGACGGAGTGGTTCCGCGACGCATCCATCCGCGCCAAGATCCTCGCCGCCTTCGTCCCGGTGCTCCTGCTGATGCTGACGATCGCCGCGGTGGTCCTGATCCAGGTGCGGACCATCCGGGTGGCTACCGAGGAGTTCGCGCGCGCCGAGCAGGTGCTCAACGAGGTGCAGGAGATCGAGCTGACCTTCATGGAGCGCGCCTCGTCCCTGCGCGACTTCGCCCTCACCGGGCAGGAGGACGCGCTGACCCCGTTCCGGGCCGCCGACCGGCGCATGCAGCAGGCGCTCTCCCGGACCCGCGGGCTGCTGGACGCGGACAGGGAGCGGCGCGCGCTGGTGGACTCGGTGAACACGGTGAGCCGCGCGTGGAACGCGACGGTGGCCGACCGGGTGATCGCCATGCGCCGGGCGGGGGGCGTCGGCGCCGTGGTGGACTTCTACCAGACCGGGACGGCGCGGGTGCGGGTGGCCGACGCCCGCGAGCTGCTGGACGAGGTCCGCGAGGAGCAGGCGCGGGTGGTGGAGCTGCGCCGCGACGCGATCCGCGACGCCATCCCCCGCATCGTGCTGACGGTGGTCCTCTTCACCATCGTGGCCGGGATCGTGGCCGCGCTCATCGCCGGGTGGGTGGCGGGGCGCATCGCCCGGCCGCTGCAGCGCGCGGTGGACTTCGCCTCCACCGTGGCTGGGGGCGACCTGACGCAGCGCATCGAGGCGGAGGGGCGCGACGAGGTGGGGGTGCTCACCGGGACGCTGAACCGCATGTCGGACGACCTGCGCCGCGCCGTGGGCGGGGTCAACGCCACCACCGCGCAGGTGGCCGCCGCCTCGGAGCAGATCGCCGCCTCGTCGCAGCGGATGGCGCAGACGGTGGACGACCAGGTGGCCGCCACCGAGCAGGCGTCCACCTCCATGGAGGAGATCGCGGCGCAGATCGGCCGGGTGGCGGCCAGCGCCGAGTCGCTGGCCGCGTCGGTGGAGCAGACCTCGTCCTCCATCGCCCAGATGGGTCGCTCCATCGAGCACACCGCCACCGGGGCGGACACCCTGGGCGCGGCGGTGGAGGAGGCGTCCACCACCATCGAGGAGATGGCGGCGTCCATCCAGCAGGTGGGGCGCCACGTGGAGGAGACGCGGCAGATCGCGGTGGGCGCGGAGGGGGACGCGCGCGGCGGCGGCGAGGCCGTGGAGCGGGTGGTGCTCGGAATGCAGCGCATCCACCGCGAGGTGGAGGCGCTGACCGGGGCGATCCGGGGGCTGGGGGAGACGGGGCGGTCGGTGGGGCAGGTCTCGGAGCTGATCGAGGACATCGCCGACCAGACCAACCTGCTGGCGCTGAACGCCGCCATCGAGGCCGCCCGCGCCGGCGAGCACGGCCGCGGCTTCGCGGTGGTGGCGCAGGAGATCCGCCGCCTGGCGGAGCGCTCGGTGGAGTCGGCGCGGGAGATCGGCAGCACCATCCGCGGGATCCAGGGCGAGCTGGAGCGCGCCACCCGCTCCAGCGGCGGGGTGGCGGAACGGACGGAGGAGGGGATCGAGCTGGCCCGCGAGGCCGCCGACGCCCTGGAGAAGATCGTGGGCTCGTCGGGGCGCACCCGCGAGCTGATGGAGGAGGTGGAGATGGCGGCCCGCCAGCAGACGGTGGCCGCGGGACAGGCGCGCGAGTCCACGCAGCACATCCGCCAGATCGCGGAGGAGGTGCGCATCGCCACCCGCGAGCAGAGCCTCGCCAGCCAGCAGATCGTGCAGGCCACGGAGAACATGAATCAGCAGACGCAGCAGGTGTTCGCAGCCACGGCGGAGCAGAAGCGGGGCGGGGAGATGATCCTCCAGGCCACCGAGAACATCGCCTCGGGCGCCCGCGCCGCGCAGACCTCGGTGCGCGAGGCATCGCGCGCGGCGGACGACGTCGCCCGCCAGGCGGCGCGGCTCTCGGAGCTGGTGGGGAGCTTCCGTGTCTGAGGCCGCGGCGCTCCTGGCGGCGGTGGCCGGCGACTCCTCCTGGGAGCGGGAGCGCGCCCTGGAGCGGGTGCGCCTGGCCCGGCCGGAGGCGCTCCTCCCCGAGCTGGAGGCGGCGCTGCGCGACGGCGGCGACGCGGGGCGCCGCCACCCCCC
>DATABU010000247.1:0-14102 GCA_036259415.1 Longimicrobiaceae bacterium | reverse complement strand
CGCAGGAGCATCCCGCCGAGCTCGCGGGGCCACGCGGCGGCGTAGCGGAGCAGCACGCCCGGCTCCCACGGCAGCTGGTGGTCCCAGCCCTCCTGCCGCGTGGAGCCGACCAGGCGGTGGAAGGGGCGTGTAGATGCGCTGGCCGATGCTCGACCCTGTCCACGTGCGCGGGGCTCCGTCCCCTTCCGCGACCTCTGCGCCGATCCAGCGGCGCAGCGGCCGGGGCAGCGTCCGGAAGCGTGCGGCGAGCTCCACGCCGTGCGTGTAGTCGTGGTCCGGCGGGGGACCCGTCCCGCGCACGGCGAGGATGTCGTTGTCGAAGCGCAGGTGGAACGCGGAGACCTGCTGGGCGGCGGCCCCGTCGGGCAGCCCCCCGCAGACGAGCCAGAGGGCCAGCAGCCGGAGGCGGACTCGGCCGCCCGCCGCCCGCGGCATCCCGTCAGCCGGGCTCGCCGCGCAGGCGGCGGAGTCGTTCGACGCGCCGGTCGGAGTCGGCCTCGCGACCGAAGAGCGTGACCCGGGTGGGGCGTCCTGCCGCCTCCGCCTCCTCCACGCTGCGCAGCAGCCTGCGGATCCCGTAGGTGCCCTTCGCGCAGCAGATGCAGGCGCAGGGGGGGGACCCGTTGGCCCCCGGCCGGTAGCGCCACCCCACCACCTGCGGGAGAGCCTTGACCCGCAGGATCTCCGGGAGCGTGATCGCGCGGGAGACGATCACCTCGAAGCCCTCGGGCGAGGAGGGGAGCGCGCGGCCTTTCTGCACCGCCTTCGAGCGCTCGTCCTGCTGACGGGCGCGGGCGGGGTCGCGCTGCTCGGCGGCCATCAGCAGCGCCACCGCCTCCGCGGCGGTCATCTCGACGTGGCCGCGGTCGTAGTGGCCGACCAGCACCGGCTCCGAGTCCGGCAGGCGGAAGTAGACGCCGAAGATGGTGCCGCCGCCGTGCCGCTTCAGCTCCCGCAGCCACTGGTGCGAGACGTAGAAGTTGCGCGTCACCGGCAGCGCGTACACGCCGCGCGCCGCGAATCGCTCCCGGGCCGGCACGATGCCGCGCCGGCGGATGGAGCGCAGGTTCCGTTCGGAGGTCAGGTGGACGAAGACAGGCATGGTGGGTTCGGAGCTGTGCGGCCGGGAGCGGCCGGTCGTATACGGAAGGGTGCGAGTCGTCAGTCCCCGTGCCGGATGATCCGCCTGCGCCATAGAGCCGTCAGCACCTCCATTTGGGAATTCGGCTTCGTGTCGGCGCCCCCGGTGGCGAAATGCCACAGCCGTCGCGGATCGTCCGCCAGCGCTGGATCGGAGCGCAGGGCGGCGAGCGCGCGGGTGACGTACGACTTGTTCTTGACGGACCGTGTGTACGTTCCTGCGGCCACGCTCTCCACGACCCCCAGCTCGCACAGGGCCAGGAACGAGTCCCGCGGGCAGCCCTTCTTCTGCGACTCGCTCCGCCCCGGAAAGACTGTCGCGACCGCTTGCCTCCATGCGTCTCTCGGCGCGACCGCGTTCCCATCCCTGAGCAGCGATACCGCGATCTCAGCGGCTTCTCCGTACTTTCCCATGTTTCTCCTGATCGGGACCTGGAAGGGTTCGCGCTACGCGGGATCGTGGAATCTGCCGCGCGATTCCCTGCTCGGCAACGACCCTGTCCCAGTGCCGAGCGACTCGCGTTGCCCCGCGGTCAGTGGCAAGGCCGTGGCCGCAGGGTTCGGCTATTGAATGTTTGCCTTGCCGGGAGAGTCTCGGGCGCGTAATCTATATCTTACTAAAAGCAGTTATAACTTACCGTCGCACCATGAGACCGGCGAAGAACGCTCAAAGTGCCCTTCGGGCTCCGCTCAACACCATCCTCGGCGCCGAGGCAAACGTCCGGGTGCTGCGTGTGCTCGCACTCGTCGAGGTACCCCTCGCACGTGCCGAGGTCGCCCGGCGGAGCGGGCTCTCCCTACCGGGTGCCGCCGGCGCACTCGAAAAGCTGAGGAGCGCCGGGATCGTAGAGTTCCTCGGCGCGGATATTCGACAGGCGGTACGCCTCAGGGCGGAGCATCCGCTGCGGGGGATGCTGCAAGCCCTCTTCCACCACGAGGCGACCCGCCTGCCCGCGCTCATGGACGACCTTCGCACCATCGTGGTCGGGACCGGGGCAGCCCCGCGGTCGGCGTGGATCGAGGGCTCCGTCGCGGAGGGCGTCGACCGCCCCGGCGAGCCGCTGGTCCTCGGCTTCCTGGCGGGTGCGCGCGACGTGTCCCGGGTCGCGGAGGCACTCCGGGCCGACCTCGCGCTGGTCGAGCGGGACTATGACGTGACCATCGAGGTGCGCGGCTGGACCGACGCCGACCTGGCGACGCTGGCGGACGGCGAGGCGGAGCGCCTGCGTGGCGCGCAAGTCCTGCGGGGACCCCACCCGGTCTCGTACCTGGGGGGTGAGCCGGATCGCGGCCGGGAGCCACGCTCGCTCGTTTCACACGAGGCGCACGACCGGCGGGCGTTGCTCGCCGCGGCCTGGATCGCGCGGCGGCTGGACCGCGACCCCGAGCTCCCGAGGCGGGCCCGGAGCTGGCTCGTCCACCGGCTGCACGAAGGGTCCGAGCAGGAGGCCAGCGAGTTGGGCGAATGGCTGCGGCTGCTGGACAATGCCTCCATCCCCCGGCTGCAGTACGTTCTCCGCGACGGGGGCGAGCGTTCCACCCGGCTTCGGCAGAGCAACCCCTTCCTCCCCGTGCTCAGTGAGGCGGAGCGGAGTGCTCTGCGCGAGGAAGTCGGACGGTGACGCGGGCGGAGCTGGAGCACGCGATCCGGGCCGCGTGCGACGTGTCGGGTGAGGACCGGGTGATCGTCTTCGGCTCCCAGGCGATCCTCGGCCAGTACCCGGACGCGCCTGTCGCGCTCAGGCAGTCACTGGAGGCCGACATCGCTCCCGGCTCGGGGGATCCGGCCGCCGCGGACCGCATCGACGGGAGCCTGGGCGAGGACTCCCTCTTCCACCGTGCCCACGGGTTCTACGTCCACGGCCTCACGATCGATGCCGCCTCGCTGCCCAGAGGCTGGGAGCGGCGCACGGTCCCTGTCCGGAGCGAGGGGACGAGCGACCACACCGGACTGTGCATCGAGGCTCACGACCTGGCCGCGAGCAAGCTGGCGGCGTTCCGCGAGAAGGACCGGGACTTCGTGCGGACGCTGCTTGCGGAGAGGCTGGTCCGGGCCAACAAGCTCCTACTGCGCGTACAGCAGCTGGAGGGCCCGACCGTGGACCGCGACCGGATCGTCCGGTGGATCGAAGTCACCTGCGCGAACCTGGCCAGGGGCTGAGAATGCCTGCGTGCCAGCGAGGGGCACGCCCAAACCAGCAGTTCGTTCACTCGCGCGCGGGCGGGTCGCGGTCGATCAGCCCGCTGCTCGGCACCGGCTGCACCGACCCCTGCACGGTGAGCGGCTCGTGCTCGTCCGCCGCGATGACGTCGTGCTCCGGGACGTCCCCGTCGCCCACGTCGTCCACCAGGGCCACGGTGGCGGCGGCCACCAGCAGCGAGGCGCCGCCGACCATCACCATGTAGAGAGAGGCGTCGGGGTTGGCCTCGCCGAAGACGGAGCGGATGAGCGGCCCGAAGGCCAGCGCCGCGACGATCTCGGGGATGACGATGAAGAAGTTGAACACCCCCATGTAGACGCCCATCCGCGCCCCGGGGAGGGCGTTGGAGAGGATCGCGTACGGCATGGAGAGGATCGACGCCCAGGCGATCCCCACGCCCACCATGGTGAGCAGCAGCACGTAGGGGTCGCGGATCAGGTACACGGCGAGCAGCGCCACCCCGCCGCAGGTGAGCGCCATCGCGTGCGTCGCCTTGCGGCTCGTCGCCCGGGCCACCTTCGGCAGGGCGAAGGCCACGGCGAAGCAGGTGATGGAGTAGAAGGCGAAGGCGAAGCCGCCCCACTCGATCCCCCGGGTGTACAGGTCCGACTGCGGGTCCGTGGCGCCGAAGACGTGCCGTGCCACCGTCGGCACGAAGAACAGCCACATGCAGAACAGCCCCAGCCAGGTGAAGGTCTGCACCACGGCGAGCTGCTTCATGGTGCGGGGCATGTCGCGGACCGCCCAGCCGATCTCGCGCACCAGGTGGCCGACGCCGTGGCTCTCGCGCAGCTGCCGCTCCCAAGCCTCCATGTCCTCCGGCGGGCTCTCGCGCGTGGTCGCCACAGTCCAGAGCACCGCCAGCAGGAAGACCGCCGCCCCCACCTGGAACGAGTACTTCACCGTCAGCGGAATCCCGCTCTCCGTGTTCCCCGACACCCCCATCCAGCTCAGCAGGAAGGGGAGCGAGTTCGCCATGCTGGCGCCCACGCCGATGAAGAACGACTGCATCACGAAGCCGGTGGTGCGCTGGCTGGCGTCCAGCTTGTCGGCCACGAAGGCGCGGAACGGCTCCATGGAGATGTTGATGGAGGCGTCCAGGATCCAGAGCAGCCCCGCCGCCATCCAGAGCGCGCTGGAGGTCGGCATGAAGAAGAGCGCGACCGAGGCGAGGATGGCGCCCACCAGGAAGTACGGCCGGCGCCGCCCCAGCGGGCCCCAGGTGCGGTCGCTCAGCGCCCCCACGATGGGCTGCACGACCAGGCCGGTGACCGGCGCCGCCAGCCAGAGCAGCGGCACCTCGTCGGGCCGCGCCCCCAGCCGCTCGTACACGGCGGACATGTTCGCGAGCTGCAGCCCCCAGCCGAACTGGATGCCGAGGAAGCCGAAGCTCATGTTGAACATCTCGCGGAAGCTGAGGCGGCGTTTCTCCATCGCGGGTCTCCCGGGCTGGTAGGGTGTGGCGGAAGGGAAGGCCGACGGCGGTCCGCCGGCGTTGCGCCGGCCCATCGGGGGGACTATCGTAGGGGCGGATTTTGTCAACGAGCTTAACTAACTCCCCGGGGCCGTCCCGGGGCCGGGACTCCGAGTGCGTAATATTGTTGTGACTCCTTACAAAGACAACCTCCAGGCGCGCCGGGCGCCGGGGGGCGCATGAGCGGCCGGGGCGGCATCAGGCGCGTCGCCATCAACACCGGGGGCGGGGACGCGCCGGGGCTGAACGCGGTGCTGCGGGCGGCGACGCTCGCGGGGCTCCGCAACGGCTGGGAGGTGCTGGGGATCCGGCGCGGCTACCAGGGGCTGCTGCAGGCCGAGGTGGACGGCGAGCCGGGGCTCGCGCCGCTCACGGCGGCCCGGGTGAGCGGGATCACGCACCTGGGCGGGACCATCCTGGGGACCACCTCCCGCGGCTGCGCCTTCGGGCTGGAGGGCCGCCCCGCGGGCGACGTGGAGGCCGCGGTGGAGGTGGTGCGGCGCTTCCGCGAGCTGGAGGTCGACGCGCTCGTCGCCATCGGCGGCGACGGGTCGCTGACCGCGGCGAGCCTGCTTGCTGGGGCCGGGCTCCCCGTGGTGGGCGTCCCCAAGACCATCGACAACGACCTGGGCGCGACCGACGCCACCTTCGGCTTCCAGACGGCGGTGGAGACGGCGACCGACGCCATCGGGCGGCTGCACTCCACCGCGGAGGCCCACCGGCGGGTGATGGTGGTGGAGGTGATGGGGCGCCACGCCGGGTGGATCGCCCTGGAGTCGGGGCTGGCCGGCGGGGCGGACGTGATCCTGGTCCCGGAGATCCCGTACTCCCTGGAGAGCATCGTGGCCAAGGTGCGGGAGCGCGAGGCGGCCGGGCTGCGCTTCAGCATCGTGGTGGCGGCCGAGGGAGCCGTCCCCCGCGGCGGCGCCCCCAGCTTCCTGGCGGGGACGCGCCGCTACGGCGGGATCGCCGACCGGCTGGCCGAGGAGCTGGAGCGGGCGAGCGGCAAGGAGACGCGCAGCCTGGTGCTGGGGCACATCCAGCGCGGGGGCGCGCCCACCCCGTTCGACCGGAACCTGGCGCTGCGCTTCGGGGCGGCGGCGGTGCGCTACGTGGAGGAGCGCCGCTTCGGGTGCATGGTGGCGCTGCGGGGCGGCTCCATAGAGGGCGTACCCCTGGGCGACGCGGTCCGCGAGAACCGGCGCGTCCCCCTGGACGGCGACCTGGTCCGCACCGCCCGGCAGCTCGGCATCTCCCTGGGCGACTGAGCCGCGATGACCCGCAGGACCAAGATCGTCTGCACGCTGGGCCCGGCCAGCAGCTCGCCGGAGCGGATCGCGGCGCTGGTCGCCGCCGGGATGGACGTGGCCCGCATCAACTTCTCGCACGGCACCCTGGCCGGGCACGCGGAGGTGATCGCGCGGGTGCGGCGGGCGGCCGGGGAGGCGGGGCGGCCGGTGGCGGTCCTGGGCGACCTGCAGGGCCCCAAGATCCGGGTGGGGGAGCTCGCGGAGCCGCTGGAGCTCCACGCGGGGAGCGTGGTGACCTTCGCGCCCGAGGGGGAGCACGCGCCGGGCGAGGTGCCGAGCGGCTACCCCCGGCTGGCGGACGACGTGACGCCGGGGGACGTGGTCCTGCTGGCGGACGGCCTGCTGGAGCTGGAGGTGGAGGAGGTGCGGCCCCCGCGGGTGCGGATGCGGGTGGTCAACGGGGGGACGCTCACCTCGCGCAAGGGGATCAGCCTCCCGGGTGGGGCGCGCGGCCTCCCCCCGCTGACGGACAAGGACCTGGAGGACCTCCGCTTCGCCCTGGAGCAGGGGCTGGACTACGTGGCCCTCTCCTTCGTCCGGGCGGTGGAGGACGTGGCCGACCTGGTGCGGCGCATCCCGCCGGGCGGCCCGCAGGTGGTGGTCAAGGTGGAGAAGGAGGTGGCGCTGGAGGCGCTGGAGCCCATCCTGGAGGCCGCCTCGGCGGCGATGGTCGCGCGCGGCGACCTGGGGGTGGAGCTCCCCTTCGAGCGGGTCCCGCTGGCGCAGAAGCGGATGATCCAGCTGGCGAACTACGCCGTGCGCCCGGTCATCACCGCCACGCAGATGCTGGAGAGCATGGTCGACAACCCGCGCCCCACCCGCGCGGAAGCCTCCGACGTGGCGAACGCGATCCTGGACGGCACGGACGCGGTGATGCTCTCGGCGGAGACGGCCGTGGGCCGCTTCCCCGTGCAGGCGGTGCAGGCCATGGCGCGCATCGCCGAGGAGATCGATCGCTCCGACGTGCTCGACCACGGGCCGCGCTACGACTTCCCCGCGGAGCCGCGCGCCGGCGCCCCCGGGTCCACCGAGCGCGCCATCGCGGCGGCCACGGCCCAGGTCGCGCGGCGGATCGGCGCGCCGGTGATCGTGACGGTGACGCGCAGCGGCCTCACCGCCCGGCAGATCGCCTCGCAGCGGCCGCCGGTGCCCATCCTGGCGCTCACCACCTCGCGCCGCACCTACAACCAGCTCGCCCTGGTCTGGGGCGTGGTGCCGGTGCTGGCCGAGGAGCGCCCCACGCGCGGGGAGATGCTGCGCGCCGGGTGCGACGCGGCGCTGGAGCGGGGCCTCGCCCGCCCCGGCGACCGCATCGTGCTCACCGCAGGGACGCGCGTGAACGAGGCCGGCGGCACCGACCTGCTGATGGTGGAGACGCTCTGATTCCGGATCCGGTTGGACCGGGGGTGGGCGTGCCCCTCGCTGGCGCTCGGGTCGGGCTGCGGCTCCGTAGGGCACAGTACAACTGTGCCCAACGGAGGCGAGCCCCGCGGAAACAGCCCCGCGGGTCTCGCCGCTTCGCGCTCGCATCCCTCACGCGGGCTACCTGGCGGGGGCGGACGTTCTCGTGACCGTGTTCGCACGGACCTCGCGTTAGCCCCCGCTACCGCAACACGTCGTAGTCGAAGTACAGGCGGTCGTCGCGGGCGCGGGCGCGGAAGCGCCTCCACTCCGCCTCCGACGTCCCCTCCGGCTTCGCCATCGCGTCCAGCCCCGTGTCGGTCTGGAACACGCGCCCCGACGCCTTCCTGTGGAGGGCGTCCTTGATGGCGGCGAGCGGGTGGTCCCATCCGTTCTGGGTCTCGGCCCAGGCGCGGACGGCGGTGATCATGGCGGTGAACTCGCGCCCGTGCTCCCCCCGGGCCATCCAGCCCAGGCTGGGGTGCTCGTCCTCGGCGGTGCCGTTCAGCGTCGCGTTGTGGCTGCCGTGGTGCCCCACCTTGTACAGGACGGTGCGGGCGAGCAGGTCCCTCGCCGTCACCTTCCGGTCGCCGTCCTCCCAGTCCTTCTTCGCCCAGGAGACCCAGTTCCCCCGCTGGGCGTCGGCGGCGAAGAGCAGCACCTTGCCGCCCCGGCCCAGCTCGAAGGCCAGCACCAGGCTCGCGTTGTTGGTGTAGTCGTTCAGGTCCAGCGCCAGCCGCTCCGCCGAGTAGAGCCACTCCCGGTCGATCCGCCGCCAGGCCGGGTTGTCCGGGACCTCGTCGTCGCCGCGCGGGGCGCCGTCCGCGGCGAACCCTTCCGGCGTGCCGTCGGCCCCGTAGCGCTCGGTGAAGAACCCGCCGAACGCCGGGTCCGCGAGGGCGGCGTCCCGGTCCAGCGCATACCGCCGCGCGAACGGGGACTGGCCGTGGGATTCCGGCGCCCCCGCCGCGGCCGCGAAGTAGTTGCCGGCCGACGCGGTGGCGATCCCCAGGCCGTGGAAGCGCTCGTCCCCCTGCGGGTTCAGGTCGGTGAGGCGGTCGGGGTCGCGCGGGGGGCCCAGGGCGAAGACGCGCACGTCCTTCGCGCCGGGGAGGGCGAGGATCTCCTCGTGCGGGCGGACGTAGCGGACCCCGTCCCGCGCCCGGTCCTTGAGGAGCTTCATGGACGCCTTGTTCCGGGACACCCCGCGCGCGCCGGCGGCGCCCAGGAGCGCGGTCCGCGCCGCCTCCGCGTCGAACACCTCGTCGTCCCCGCCGAACTCGAAGGCGAGGAACCTGTCGATCCACTCCGCCCGCCCGGCGTCGCCGTCGGCGGCCAGGCGGTTCCGCGCGGCGAACAGCCCCAGCAGCTTGTCGTCGAACTCCTCTCGCAGCCGGCCGGCGACCGGGTCCTCCGGGTCCTCGGTCCACGCCAGCCACGTCTCGCCGACGGTGATCCCCCGGAAGTTCGTGGCGGTGATGCCGTTGACGTGGTCCTGGTGCTCGTGGGTGACGACGGCCACGTCCACGCGGCCCCCGGTCGCCTCGCGGATGCTCGCGCAGATCTCCTTCGGTGTGGTCCCGATGTACTTCGGGGCGGAGGAGCCCGGCTTGTAGCCGCAGTCGATCAGCACGTACGACGGCCGGTCCTCCGACTCGCCGGCGAAGGCGAGGAGGAAGCAGTCGCCGTGGCCGGTCCGGTACATCCGCACGGTGGCGCCCCCAGGGGGCGGGAGGAGCCGCTTCCCGCCCGCCGCTGGGGCGGCTCCGGCGCTCCTCTTCGCGGCCGGGCCGGCCCGGGTGCCCTTCTTCGCCGTGGATGCGGCGGCGGTGCTCTTCCTCGCCATGGCTCAGACCTCCCCGTCGCGGTGAAGGAGCGCGAACGGCTCGCAGGCGCCCATCGCCAGGCGCGCGAACTCGAACGCGTTCCCCGGCTCCAGCCCGCCCCCGGTGAGGAACCGCCGCACCCGCGCGAGCTGGGCGTCGTCGGCGACGGTCCCCGGTGTGCGGATCACCCGCCGCACCTCCATGGTGGTGGGGTTGATGAGAAGCGTGCAGCCGGCGCGGTAGCGGAAGTCGCCGTCGTCCACCTGCACGGCGCCCGGCGCGTCCATCTCGGCCTGCCGCTTCTCGTCGAAGTAGCCGCGCCGCCGCTGGGTGATCTCCACCACCAGGTCGGTCGTGTGCGCGCCGCGGGGGCTGCGGCGCAGCGCCGTCCGCACCGAGTGGACCTCCACGGCGACGTCCCCGCGGGTGCGGGAGCGGAACACCGTGGGCGGCGGATCGTCCTCGTCCAGCATGATGCCGATGGCCCGCGCGAGCTTGCGCCCCTTGCCCCTGACCAGCCACGCCCAGAGGACCGCGGCGTTCCTGTCCTCCCCCAGCCAGGTCTCGTACCGGTCGCTCTCGATGTTGTACGGCTTCAGGTGCCTTTCCGGCAGCTGGGCATGTCGGCGCGCCGGCGCCTGCTCCACGTCGCCGGTGGCCTGCGCCTCGGTGAACAGGGAGCGTATCTCCTCGCGGTCCATCCTCACCTCGGCTTCCTCCTCCGCCTGGTCGCCGGTGGGCCAGAGGAGCCCCTCCACCGACATGCTTCGCATCCCCGCGGGATGGATCCCCCACTGCCGGAAGGTCTCCACGAAGGCCAGGCGGTACCCGTAGGTGTCGTCGGGGTTGAGGTCCACGTCCGCGGTCACGATGGCCCGCAGGTAGTCGCCGAAGGTGATCCCCACCGGCGGGCAGTAGTCGATGGCGCGGATGCACATCTGGAGCGTCTGCTGGGCGCAGCGCTCCGCCTCGTCGGCCAGGCGGTCGGAGAGGTCGGGGTGGATGTCGCCCTCGCGGAGCACGCCCGTTCCGTCGCTGGCGATGCGGTACAGGTCCACCGTCCGGGCGTGGTACACCTTGAGGAAGGCGCCGAACACGGCCGCCACCAGGATGGCCCCGCGGGCGTGCGGCTCGGGGGTGCGCTCCAGCGCGTGCACGTCCGGCCGGTGCGGCTCCCACCTGCCGGTGGCCCCGTCGATCCCGCCCAGCGCGTCCCGCAGCGCCCTGCCGCGCCCCGACGCCTTGCCGAACTGCTGCGCCAGCTGCCCCAGCAGGTTCTCGCTGGACAGGTTGCCGCGGGTGCGCGCGATCTGGTCGCGCAGCACGCCCGGGTAGGAGAAGTGCTGGAAGAGGGCGACGATGTCGGCGAACGCCTCGTGGAAGGCCAGCACGTCGGGGTTGACCGGCTCGTTGAAGCGCGGGTGCACGCCGTCCAGCAGGGCGTGCGTGGTCTCGTGGGCGACGATGTCGTGCGACAGGCAGGTGAAGACCAGCGTGCCGGGCGTGTTGCTGGCGTCCTTGACGCCGACGGGGAAGTAGCCGAAGAGCAGCGACTTCCTGTCCGGGCTGTAGTAGGCGTTGCGGTCGCGCAGCGCGTGCGGGTAGATGCGCAGCCGGCGGACGAACTGCTCCTCGAACTTGTCGCCCCGCCGGGACGACCAGAGCGCCACCCGCCCCAGCGCGCGTTCGAAGTGGAGGATGGTGGTCATCGCCACCGCGTACACCATCTGCTGGTGGAACTGCGGGTTCGACTCCGAGGGCGCCAGGCCGTCCTGCGCCAGGACGCGGGGGTCGTTCAGGTCCACCGGCTTGTAGAAGGCGCCGCTGGCGGGATCGGCGTCGATCACCTCCACGTACTCGCCCACGGGCCCCGGGCGGAGGTCCTTCTCCCAGGGGACCTCGATGGTGGTCTCGCCGATGCCGGCGGTGTCGAACTGCGCCGAGAGGCTGGGGTCGAACGCGAAGATGCGCAGGCTCCGCGAGACGGGATCCGGGACGAGGTCGGTGGGGCTCACGCGGGTACCCTTCCTTCCTGGAGGTGGGCCGGCAGCCGGGCGGGGCGCGGCGTCGGACCGGACGCGACGGCTCTGCAATGGTCAACGTGCGCCGGGGGCCGGAGCAACGACTCGTGCTCCGTCCAGGGGATTGGATTGCCGCGGGTCCGGCTTTTCCGGGCGCCCCGACTTGCGGTGGGGTCTCTCCCGCGCCCAACTTCGGGCGGGCCGGCGCCGCGCCGGTCCGACCCGCGCCGTCCCGGCGCCGCCCGCCGAACCCCCGGAGGAGCCCCATGGAGCAGCAGCCGCAGAGCTGGGTGGACCTGTCGCTGGAGTACGTCGGCTTCGCGAGCGGGTGGGTGTGGGGGTGGCCGCTGCTGGTCCTGCTGGTGGGGACGGGCCTCTACCTCACCATCCTCCTGCGGGGCCTGCAGTTCCGCGAGCTGGGCCACTCGCTCTGGCTGGCCCTCGTGCGGCGGAAGGAGGAGGGCGCGGAGGGGGACATCTCCCACTTCCAGGCGCTCATGACGGCGCTCGCGGCCACGGTGGGGACCGGGAACATCGCCGGGGTGGCGGCGGCGATCGCGCTGGGCGGTCCGGGCGCCCTCTTCTGGATGTGGATCACCGGGCTGGTGGGGATGGCCACCAAGTACTCGGAAGCGGTGCTGGCGGTGCGCTACCGGGTGGTGGACGCCCGCGGGCAGATGGCGGGCGGCCCCATGTACTACCTCTCGCGCGGGCTCCCGGGGCCGCTGGGCCGCGCGCTGGGGTGGCTGTTCGCCCTCTTCGCCGCCGTCGCGGCATTCGGGATCGGGAACATGGTGCAGTCGCACTCCGTGGCCGACGCGCTGGAGAGCTCGTTCGGGGTGGACCCGGTGTGGACGGGGGTGGTGATCGCGGTGCTGGCCGGAGCGGTGATCCTGGGCGGGATCAAGTCCATCGGCCGCTTCACCGGGTTCTTCGTCCCGCTGATGATCGGCTTCTACATCGTGGGGGCGCTGGTGGTGCTGGCGATCAACTGGCGGGGGATCGACGACATCTTCGTCTACGTGCTCAGCGATGCCTTCCGTCCCTCGGCGGCCGTCGGCGGGTTCCTGGGCGCCTCGCTGATGATGGCGATCCGCTCGGGGGTCTCGCGCGGGGTGTTCTCCAACGAGTCGGGGCTGGGGACCGGGGGGATCGCCGCGGCGGCGGCGCAGACGAAGCACCCGGTCACGCAGGCGCTGGTCTCCATGACGCAGACCTTCATCGACACCATCGTGGTCTGCTCGCTCACCGGCTTCACCATCATCGCCACCGGCGCGTGGATGCAGATCGACCCCGCGACCGGGGCGGCCTACACCGGCGCCCCGCTCACCGCGAGGGCCTTCAGCACCGGGCTCCCGGGGACGTGGGGCGGCGCGATCGTCTCCATCGGCCTGGCGCTCTTCGCCTTCTCCACCATCCTGGGGTGGTCGTACTACGGGGAGAAGGCCATCGAGTACCTGGCGGGGGTGCGGGCGGTCCTCCCCTACCGGGTGGTCTTCGTGCTCGCCTCCTTCGTGGGGGCATGGGTGGTGACGCTGGAGGCCACCGCGGGGTTCGACCTGGTGTGGGGGTTCGCGGACGTGATGAACGGGATGATGGCCTTCCCCAACCTGGTGGGGCTCCTGCTCCTCTCCGGCGTGGTCGCGGCGGAGACGCGCGCCTACCTCGCCTCCCGGCGGGGCTGAGCCCGTCGGTCCGCCCGTCTCGTACAAGATCCGGGCGAATCGGATCGCGAGGACACCCGCCCCCGGCTGGGCGCCCGCGTGAGGGATGCGAGCGCGAAGCGGCGAGACCCGCAGCAGTACCGCGGGGCTCGCCCGACCCCGCCGTCCAACCCCGGTTCAGGTGGACCCGGCATCACCCCTCCCGCTCCGGCACACGGTTGCGGATGGGCGGCACCGTCCGCAGGTAGCGGTAGATGGCCCGCAGGTCGGCGTCGGTCATGCGGCGGTACTCCCGCCAGGGCATGAACGGGTGCAGGGTGTCGCCCGCCGGGTTCACGCCGGTGCGCAGGGTGCGCAGGAACTCCTCCTCGCTCCACCCGCCGATGCCGGTGGCGGTGTCCGGCGTCAGGTTGGCGGGTCGGGCGGGGAAGCCCCCGGGCGGGGAGGCGTCGCCCGCGAAGAGGCGGTCGCGGTCGGGCCCGGAGCGGATCCCCCCGCGCGGCGTGTGGCAGTCCGCGCAGAGCGAGACGTGGACCGCCAGGTAGCGGCCGTACTCCGCCGTGGGCGCGCGCGGGGGCGCCGGCTCCCGCCGGGCCTCCACCGGGCCCAGGAAGAGGAGGCGCGCGGCGCGGTACACCAGGCTGGGGCGGTTCCGCACCTCGTTGCGGACCGGCTCCAGGCTCTTCAGGTAGCGGGCGACGGCCAGGGCGTCGCGGTCGCCCATCCCGTGCAGCCAGGCGTAGGGCATCACCGGCGCCAGCACGCGGCCCTCCCGGTCCTCGCCGGCGCGGATGGCCCGCACGATCTCGGCCTCGGTCCAGGCGCCCAGGCCGGTGGCGACGTCCGGGGTGAGGTTCGCCGCGCGGACGGTGCCCAGCCGCCAGTTGCGGAAGGCCAGGCCGCCGCTCAGCGGCCCGTCCGGGTCGCGGGGGTCCGCGGCGTGGCAGTGGCCGCAGACCGCGGCCGTCCGCACCAGGTACTCGCCGCGCGCCACCAGGCCGGCGGTGTCGCCGACGGCGGAGGGGGCGAGGTCGGGCAGGGGAACGTCGCCGCCGCCGCAGGCCG
>DATABU010000246.1:0-16936 GCA_036259415.1 Longimicrobiaceae bacterium | reverse complement strand
CCACGCCCGGGGGGGGCTGGAGCGGCGACGGGCCGGAGACCAGGGTGACGCGGGCGCCGCGCCGCCAGGCGGCCGCCGCCAGCGCGTAGCCCATGCGCCCCGAGGAGCGGTTGCCGATGAAGCGCACCGGGTCGACGGGCTCCCTCGTGGGGCCGGCGGTCACCACCACGCGCCGGCCGGAGAGCGGGGTGTCGCCCTCCAGCGCGCGGCCCACGTGGGCCACCACCTCCTCCGGCTCCACCAGGCGCCCCGGCCCCTCCCCCTCGCCCCAGGCGAGCGGCCCCACCGCGGGCCCCACGATCCGGTAGCCGATCTCCGCCAGCCGCCCGAGGTTGGCCTGGGTCTGGGGGTGGGCGTACATCCGGTCGTTCATCGCCGGGCAGAGCACGACGGGCGCCCCCGTGGCGAGGAGGACCGAGGTGAGCAGGTCGTCGGCCATCCCGGCAGCGGCGCGGGCCAGGAAGCCGGCCGTGGCGGGGGCCACGACCACGGCCCCGGCGTCGCGCGCGAGGCGGATGTGCGCGAGGGGGTCGCCCTCGACGTACGGCGTGGTGTGGGAGGGCCGCCCGGTGACGGCCTCGAAGGAGAGCGGGCGGACGAACTCCAGCGCGTTGGCCGTGAAGACGACGTCCACGTCCGCGCCGGCGAGCGTCAGCTCCCGCGCGACGGTGATCGCCTTGTAGGCCGCGATCCCGCCGGTGACACCGAGGAGCACGCGGCGCCCCGGGAAGGGGCGCCGCGCGCGGCGATCGTCTGCCATGCGCCGGGCGGGAAGGTGGGGATGCGCGGGCGCGCCCCGGAGCGAGGCGCCGGCTAGAGCGTGTCGGTGCGGACGCGCCGGGTCAGCCGGAAGTCGATGGTGCCGGCGGCGACCTCCTCCAGCGCGGTGGTGGTCAGCTTCTCGCGAGGCTCGGCCCCGGAGACGGTGGGGTCCTCCAGCAGCTCGCTGCGCCGCAGCTCGTTCAGGCTGCGGGCGTACTTGGCGGCGACCAGGACGCCGAGGTACTTGCTGCCGGTGTTGCGCGCGGCGGCGCCGGGGGTGACGACTCGCATCTATCTTCTCCTGCTCGGGGTGTCTGCGTACTCAGGAGCCGGCGGCGTCCGCCGCCAGCAGCGCCCGCACCTCCGCCCGGAGGCGGCGGATCTCTTCGGTCAGGCCGGGGAGGCGCGACGCCCGGCGCCCCTCGGCGGCCAGGATCGTCTCCACCGCGTCGACGGTGGCCTCCAGGTTCTCGTTGGTCACGACGTAGTCGAACTCCGCGGCGGCCTCGATCTCCTCCCCCGCGTTGGAGAGGCGGCGCCTCGTCGCCTCGTGGTCCTCGCTCCCCCGCCCCAGCAGCCGGTCGGCGAGGACGCTCCCCGAGGGCGGGAGGACGAAGACCAGCACCGCCTCCGGGACGCGGTCGCGGACCTGGCGGGCGCCCTGGATGTCGATGTCCAGGACCAGGTACTTCCCCTCCTCCACCGCGCGGTCCAGGTTGGCGAGGGGGGTGCCGTACAGGTTGCCGTGCACCCGCGCCCACTCCACCAGCTCGCCGCCGGCAGCCATGCCGAGGAACTCCTCCTCCGACACGAACCAGTAGTCGCGCCCGTCCCGCTCGTAGTGGCGGGGGGGGCGCGTCGTGGCGGATACCGAGAAGGCGATGTCGCCGCGCCGCGCCCCCAGCATCCGCGCGATGGTGGTCTTCCCCCCGCCGGAGGGGGCGGACAGGATCAGGGGAAAGGTGCGGCCGGGGAGCCCGCTCACTCGACGTTCTCCACCTGCTCGCGAAGCCGCTCGATCTCGTCCTTGATCGCCACCACCCGGTGGGCGATGAGCGCGTCGTTCGCCTTGGAGCCGATGGTGTTCGCCTCCCGGTGGATCTCCTGCACCAGGAAGGCGAGGCGCTTCCCCACCGGCTCGGCCGCCTCCGCGGCCAGCAGCTCGCGGAAGAGCGCGACGTGCGAGTCGAAGCGCCCCAGCTCCTCGTTCACGTCCCAGCGCTCCGCCAGGTAGGCGATCTCCTGGGCCAGCCGGTCCTCGTCCACCCCCACCCCGCCGGCCAGCTCCCGGACCGCCTCGCGGAGCCGGTCGCGCTCGGCGGTCAGCCGCTCCGGCGCGCGCTCGCGGACGGCGGCGAGGGCGGCCTCCATGGCGGCGAGCCGCTCCTCCAGGTCCGCGTGCAGGCGCCGCCCCTCGTCCTCGCGCATCCGCACGTTGGCGCGGGCGGCCTCCTCCACCGCGGCCCGCAGCTCGTCGGGCGAGACCTCCACCTCCGGCTCCTCGGGCGCGTCGCGCACCAGGATGTCGGAGTACCGGGCCAGCAGCTCCAGCGTGGGCGCGCCGGTGACGTTGAAGCGGTCGCTCAGCTCGCGGAAGGCGGCCAGGTACCCGGCGACGCGCTCCTCGTCCAGGCGGACGGTGCCCGCCGCGGCGCCCTCGCGGTCGATGCGCACAGTGCAGGTCGCGTGGCCGCGGGCGACGTGGGCGCGCAGCCACTCGCGCATGTCGCCCTCCCAGCGGGAGAGCGACCCCGGCATCCGGAAGGTGGTGTGGAAGTAGCGGTGGTTGACGGTGCGCACCTCCACCCGCAGACGGCCCGCGGGGACCGCCCGCTCCGCCTCCCCGTACCCGGTCATGCTCCGAATCATCGCCCCTCCGTGCAGGGTCGGAAGTTACCCGAGGTGTTCGTTTCCGTCAACGGATCTGCTGGGTTGGAAGCGCGTAACGTCTTTGGGACGGTTGGGTTTGGGCGTGCCCCTCGCTTGCGCTCGGGTCGGGCTGCGGCTCCGTAGGCCGGCAAACAACGCCGGCCAACGGAGGCGAGCCCCGGGAAACTGCCCCCGGGTCTCGCCGCTTCGCGCTCGCATCCCTCACGCGGGGGCCCAGCCGGGGCCGGCAGGGTGAGGGCGGCCGTCGTCGTTCTCCCCTCCCCGTGCTGCCAGGCGGGACTACCCCAGCTCCACGACGGAATGGTCGCCCACGTCCACCTTCCCCTTCACGCCGCGGAGCGTCGCGTGGCTGCCGACCAGCGAGTGGGACAGGTCGCTCCGCTCGATGGTGGCGCCCTCTCCGACGATGGTGTGGCGCAGGCGGGAGCCGCGGACGGCGCTCCCCGCCGAGATGGTCACGTTGGGGCCGATCTCGGCGTCCTCCAGCTCCACCCCCTCGGCCACGTGCACGGGGTCGTGCACCGTGACGTTGCGCCCGCCCTCGGGCCTCCGGCCGCGGCTGGTGGAGAGCACGTGCTGGTTGGTCTCCAGCAGCGTCTCCGGCTTCCCGGCGTCGTACCACCCCTCGATGGCGATGGTCCTGATCTTCGCCCCCTGGTCGACCATGTACTGGAAGGCGTCGGTCAGGTAGTACTCCCCGGAGGCGCCGGGCTCCGAGCCCATCACGTGGCGGATCCCCTCGAAGAGCAGCTTCCAGTCGCGGATGTAGTACAGGCCGATGTTGGCGAGCTTCGAGACGGGCTCGCTGGGCTTCTCGATGATGCGCCGCATGTAGCCCTGCCCGTCGGTGACGATTACCCCGAAGCGCTGGTAGTCCTCCACCTCCTTGGCCCAGATCACCCCGGCCACGTCGTCCGGGAGCGACTTCACCACGGAGAGGTCGGCGTCGAAGAGCGTGTCCACGAAGATGATGAGCAGCTCGTCCGCGGCGTAGGGCTCGGCGAGCGCGATCGCGTCGGCGGTCCCCCGCTGCTCCTTCTGCTCCACGTAGACGGCCTGGAAGTCCGGGTACTCCTGCTCCATGTACTCCTGGACCCGCTCCTTGAGGTGGCCGGTGATGACCACCGCCTCGTGGACCCCCAGCTCCCGGAGGTCGTCCAGGATGTAGCTCATCACCGGCTTGTCCCCCACCCTGAGCAGGGGCTTCGGGGTGACGTGGGTGTGAGGGCGCAGGCGGGTCCCCTTTCCGGCGAGCGGGATGACGACTTTCACTCTGGCTCCTCCGTCGAAGTCGCGGTCGGTGTCGTGGTCCGGGCGTGCCGGGCCCGCGGGCGAGCAGGTTCCGTACCCGCTGGGGCGCGGGCGGCGGATCATACCACGCCCCGCCCGGCGCCGTCAAACGGCCGGCTGTCGCGCCCCCGCCCCGCGACGTACATTGCGGGATCCCCCGACACCGCCGCCCATGAGCCTGCTCCGCGCCCTGCGCACGAACCGCGCGTTCACCGACCCGGACTCGCCCGACCGGCGGCTCCGCGGGAGGAGCTACGCGGTGCCCTTCGCGCGGGTGTGGAGCGCGGCGCTGGCCGAGGTGGAGGCGCGCGGCTGGACGGTGCTGGAGGCCGACCCCGTGGCGGGCGAGCTGCACGCCGAGGCGCGCACCCGCGTCTGGCGCTTCACCGACGACGTGTGGGTGCGCATCTCCCTGGACGCGCTGGGGCGGACGCGCGTGGACGTGGTCTCGGCGTCGCGCGTCGGGCGCGGGGACCTGGGGACCAACGCGCGGCGGATTGCCCGGTTCTTGCGGGCGGTCGACCGCCGCCTTGGCATCAAGTGATTGGCCTACATACGCATAGACCCGGATCGATGAGTCCATTCAGGCAGACGTCCCAGCTTCCCGACCGCATCCTGCTCCTCCCCGTGCGGAGCACGGTGGTGTTCCCGCAGGGAGCCACCGCGCTCCAGATCGGGTACGAGCCCAACGTCGCCGGGCTGAACGCCCACCCGGACCCCGACCTGATCGTCGCGATCGTCTCCATCGCCGAGGAAGCCTCCGCCCCGGACGCGCCGCTCGACCCCGCCTCCATGCAGAAGGTCGCCGTGATGGCGCGCGTCCTGGACCGGCTCAACCTCCCCGGGGGGACCGTCCAGGCCACTCTGCAGGGGCTCTGGCGGGTGCAGCTGGAGGACGTGCGGCTGGAGGAGGGCGGCTACTACACCGCCGCCTTCCGGCGGGTGGAGGAGACCCCCGCCGGCGAGGCCGAGGCCGAGCAGCTCATCGAGCGCATCCTGAGCACGGTCGCCGGGGTCGCCGCCAAGGTGGAGCGCATCCCCAACGAGGTCCCGCGCATCCTGCGGATGAACCTGGGCGACCCGTCGCGCTTCGCCGACCTGGCGGCCTCGCTCTCCCACCTCAACGTCCCCGACCGCGACGCCGTGCTCCAGCGCCTGGACGTGGCGGACCGCCTCCGCTACGTGCTGGAGCGGCTGGAGGACACCTGGGAGCGGGTGCAGACCATCGAGGAGGAGGACCGCCTGGTGGGGAACCAGGCCGCCGAGGCCGCCGCGCGCACCCCCGCCGACCGCAGGACCCAGATCCGCAAGCGGATCCGCGCCCTCCAGACCGAGCTGGGCGAGATCGACCCGGCCGAGCGCGAGGCCGACGACATCCTCCGGCGCGCGGACCGGGCCCGGCTCCCGGCGCGCGTGGCCGCGGTGGCCCGCCGCGAGACCGAGCGCCTGCGCGCCCCCGGCACCAGCCTGTCCGAGGCCGCCGAGATCCGCAACTACCTGGAGCTGCTCCTCTCCGTCCCCTGGACCGCCAAATCGGGGAGCACCGACATCGACCTGGACGCGGTCGAGCGGGCCATGGCCGAGGAGCACCTGGGGCTGGAGGAGGTGGCGCGGCGGGTGCTGGAGGTGCTCGCCGTCGCCCGGCTGCGCGGCGACCTCACGGGGCTCATCCCCTGCCTGGTGGGCCCCCCGGGAGTGGGCAAGGCGACGCTGGCGTCCGCCATCGCGCGGGGGCTGGGGCGCCCGCTGGCCCGGCTGGAGCTGGGGGGCCGCGGCGAGGCGCTGCTCATGGGCTCCCGGCGCACCCGCGCCGGCGCCCAGCCCGGGAAGCTGCTCACCACCATCCGCGACGCGGGGGTCCGCGACCCGGTGTTCCTGCTGGAGGAGATGGACGAGCTGGGGCTGGGGAACGTGGAGGGCGACCCCATCGAGGCCATGGAGGAGTTCCTGGACGCGGAGAGCCGCGACGGCTTCACCGACCGCTACCTGGACCTCCCGCTGGACCTGTCGGGGATGTTCGTCGTCGCGACGGCGAGCGACTTCTTCCGCATCCCGCGGGACCTGCGCGACTACTTCATCGAGATCCGCATCGCCGGGTACACCCCGGAGGAGAAGGTGACCATCGCACGCGAGCGGCTCTTCCCCCGCATGCTCGTGGAGCACGGCTTCGAGCCGGGCGACGTCACCGTGTCGGACGAGGTGCTCCTCTTCCTCACCCGCGGCTACGCGCGCGACGCGGGGCTGGGGAACCTGCGCCGCTCGCTGGCCTCCATCTTCCGCTGGCTCGCCCGCGCCCGCGCGGAGGGCGAGGTGCACGGGCCGGAGCTCACGCGCGAGATGATCGAGGAGGTGCTGGGCTACCCCCGCTACATCTCCACCGCGGCGGAGAGCGCGCCGGAGGTGGGGGTGGTCACCGGGCTGGCGTGGACCGCCTCGGGGGGGGAGCTGATGTTCATCGAGGCGCTGAAGATGCCGGGGACGGGCCGCCTCATCATCACCGGCCTGCTGGGCGACGTGATGCGCGAGTCGGTGAACGCGGCGTACTCGTACGTGCGCTCCCGCGCGCAGCCGCTGGGGATCACGCAGGCAGCCTTCAACGACAACGACATCCACGTCCACTTCCCCCTGGGCGCCACCCCCAAGGACGGGCCCTCCGCCGGGGCGGCGGTGACGCTGGCGATCGCCTCCTCCCTCTCCGACCGCCCGGTACGCCACGACGTCGCCATGACCGGCGAGGTGACGCTCCGCGGCAAGGTGCTGGAGATCGGCGGGGTCAAGGAGAAGACGCTGGCCGCCTACCGCGCCGGGCTGCGCGAGGTGATCCTCCCCTCCGGCAACCGGCGCGACCTGCGCGACGTGCCGGAGGACGTCCGGGAGGGGATGACCTTCCACTTCGTGGAGCGCATGGACGAGGTCTTCGACCTCTGCCTGCTGGAGAAGGAGGCGCGCCGCGAGCGGCGGCGGGGCGGCCCCTCGCGCGGGAGCGCCGAGCCGCAGGCCGCCTCCGACGCGGAGGGGGACGGCGACGCGACCGAGGCCGAGGCCGAGATGGTGGCGGAGGGGGACGGCGGCGCCTGAGCGGAACGGCGGCGCAGGTGCGGAGTACCAGACGCCGCGAAGACCCCGCGGGCCACGGATTGACCTCCGCCCCTCCCCCGGGTTAGCTTTACGGTTGGACCGGATGCGCACCTACAGGGCACGAAGACCTGTGCGCGATCACGGGTCTTCGTGTTTTTCCGCCCCCCTCACGAAAGGATGGACGTGGTCGAGATCCAGCTCGCCGAGACCGATCGCCTGGACTGGGCGCTCAAGCAGTTCCGCCGCCGCATGATCCGCTCGGGGATGTTCAAGGACATGCGCCGCAAGCGCTTCTACGAGAAGCCGAGCGAGGCTCGCAAGGCCAAGGAGAAGGCCGCCGAGCGCCGCCGGCACAAGGACCGGAAGCGCGCCGCGCGCCGCTACGACGTCTGACCCCCGCCGGAGCCGGAACGAAGCGGCCCGAGCCATCGGCTCGGGCCTTTCGTCGTTCTGGCGGCCTGGAGCCGAGGGCTACCGCGCCTCCGCGCCCTCCCGCACCGCAGGCCCCAGCCCCACCGGGTGGTCCACCGGGTGCGGCATCAGCCGCTCCCCCTCCGACCGCGCCACGAAGGCCGCGCACGACAGGTCGCCGGTGACGTTCACGGCCGTGCGCAGCATGTCCAGGATCCGGTCCACGCCCAGGATCAGGGCGATCCCCGCCGCGGCCTGCCCCGCCAGCCCCACCGACTGCAGCACCAGGATCAACGTGATGATCCCCGCGCTCGGCACCCCCGCCGCCCCGATGGAGGCCAGGGTGGCGGTGAGCACGATGGTGAGCAGCTCCGCGAACGACAGGTCGTGTCCGTACACCTGCGCGATGAACACCGTCGCCACGCCCTGGTAGAGCGCGGTCCCGTCCATGTTGATGGTGGCCCCCAGCGGGAGCACGAACGAGGCGACGGGCTTGGAGACGCCCAGGTCCTCCTCCGCCGTCTCCATGGTCACCGGGAGGGTGGCGTTGGAGGAGGAGGTGGAGAAGGCGATCAGCGGCACCTCGCGGATGCGCCGGAAGAACTCCAGCGGGTTCAGCTTCGCCAGGAGCGCCACCAGCGTCCCGTAGGTGCCGAAGGCGTGGATCAGCAGCCCCGCCACGACCACCCCGGTGTAGATCGCCAGGCTGCGCAACACGTCGGTGCCGAAGCGGCTGATGACCGCCGCGATCAGCGCGAACACCGCGTACGGCGCAAGCCGCATGATCCAGTCGATGATGATCATGGCCGCGTCGTTGACCCCGCCGAAGAAGGTCAGGATCGCGTCGCGCCGCTCCGGCACCAGGAGCGAGACCGCCGCCCCGAAGATGAGCGTGAAGATGATGAGCGGGAGGAGGTTGCCGCTCGCGGCCGCCCCGATGGGATTGTCGGGGATCATGTTGAGGAGCACGTCCAGCACCCCCGGCTTCTCGGCCGCCTGCGCCAACCGCCCCGCCGCCTCGCCGCTGAACTCCGCCGCCAGCGCGTCGCGCGTGGCGGGGTTGATGCGGCTCCCCGGCTTGACGATGACCGCCAGCGTCAGCCCGATGGTGATGGCGACGGCGGTGGTGGTCAGGTAGTAGGCGACCGTCTTCCCCCCGATCCGCCCCAGCTTGCCGATGTCCCCCAGCGACGCCACGCCGATCATCAGCGACGCCACCACCAGGGGGATCACGATCATGGTGATGAGGCGGATGAACACCCTGCCCACGAACTCCAGGAGGGGGAGCGCGCCGTTCTGCCAGGCGGGAGCGTCGGCCAGCCCCGTCGCGTTGACGGCGGCGCCCACCACCGCGCCGAGCACCAGGCCGAGGAAGATCTTGGTGTAGAGTTGCATGTCCGGGAGTTCCGGGGAGACGATGCCGTAGACCGCCGAAGCTAGCCCGCCGCGCGGGCCGCGCGCAAGCGCGACCGGTCCCGCCTATTCCTCGTCCCGCTCGCCCGGCTCCTCCGGGGTGCCGCCGAGGAAGCGCAGCGCGACGCCCACCACCAGCACTCCGATGGCCACCAGCACCGCCCAGTCGCGCCTGGTGGCGACGCCACCGAAGAACAGCCCCGCGCCCAGGAAGAAGAGCGCCAGCTTGGCGTAGACGAAGCGGTCGGGGCCGGAGCGGCGCCGGCGCCCGATGCCGATCACCGCGCTCCCTCCAGGAAGCGGCGCACGCCCGCCTGCATGTCGTCGGTCATGCGGGCCAGGACGTTCAGGTCGGCGCCGGCGCGGACGGCGGCCTCGAAGCCCATGGCGTCCGAGTGGTAGAGGAGGCGCTTGGAGAGCTGCACCGCCGAGGCGCTGCGCCCGGCCAGCTCGGCCAGCCAGGCGTCCGCCTCCTCCGCGAACCGGTCGTCCGGGACCACGCGGTTGACCAGGCCGATGCGCTCCGCCTCCGCGGCGGTGATCGGCCGGCCGTCCACGATCAGCTCGAAGGCGCGCTTCTCCCCCACGTTGCGGCGCAGGATCGCCATCACCATGGCCGGGACGAAGCCGATGCGCACCTCCGGGTAGCCGAGCTGCGCGCCCTCGGCGGCGAGCACCAGGTCGCAGGCGGTCGCCAGGCCGCAGCCGCCGGCCAGCGCGCGGCCGCGCACGAGCGCCACCACGGGCCTGCGCATGCGGCGGGGGAGGAGGAAGAGCTCGGCCAGCCCCTCCACGTCCTCCAGGTTCTCCATCACCCCGCCCTCGGCCACGGTGCGCAGCGCGGACAGGTCCGCGCCGGAGCAGAAGTCCTTCCCCGCCCCCTCCAGCGCCACCACCCGCGTCTCCGGGTCGGCGTCCGCCTCGCGGAGGGCGGCCTTGAGGGCTTCCACCAGCTCCGCGTTCAGGGCGTTGCGCTTCTCCGGCCGGTTCAGCACCAGCCGGACGACTCCCCCCTCGCGGCGGACGCGGAGGACCTCCCCCCCGGCGCTCACGCCGCCGCCCCGGCCTCGCGGAGCGCCCGCTCCGCCACCTCGTCGGGGACCTCCACCTCCATGCGCAGCATCGCGGTGGAGAGCACCTTCCCCTGGGCGTCGGTCTTGAGCGACACGGTGCCGCCGCCGCCCAGCGCGTTGTGCAGCAGGAAGTTGAGCGCCTCCAGGTTGGGGAGCTCGTAGCGCTCCACCCCGCCGTGGACGATCCCGGCGAAGTGCTCCTTCACCCGCGCCGGGGTGAGCTGCTCCACCAGGATCGGGTAGTACTCCGGGCGGAGGGCGATCACCCCCACGTTGGCGGTGTCGCCCTTGTCGCCGGAGCGCGCGTGGGCCAGGTGCAGCAGGCGGATCCGTGCCATGTGTGTCCGGTGGTTGTGCGGCGCCGGGTCAGGGCGTGGGAGGCGGTCCCATCTTCCGGTACATGAGCGCCCCGACGCCCGGCAGGACGAAGAAGACGAGGATGATCCCGGCGAAGACGACCTGCCCGCCCAGGACCGAAGCGAGCGTCCACCCCGGGACCGTGCAAGGCACGCGCCGGGACCTACCTGGTCCCGAAGAGGCGGTCCCCGGCGTCGCCGAGCCCGGGGAGGATGTAGCCCTGCTGGTTCAGCTCGCGGTCCAGCGCGGCGGTGTACACCTGCACCTCCGGGTGGTCCTCCAGCATGCGCCGAACCCCCTCCGGGGCGGCGACCAGGCACATGAAGCGGACCCGGGTCGCGCCGGAGCGCTTCAGCGAGGAGACGGCCGCAGATGCCGATCCGCCGGTGGCGAGCATCGGGTCCAGGACGACGAAGTCGCGCGCCTCCGGCTCCGGCGGGATCTTGAAGTAGTAGTCCACCGGCTGGAGCGTGTCGTGGTCGCGGTACAGGCCGATGTGGCCCACGCGCACCGACGGCATCAGCCGCAGCACCCCGTCCACCATCCCCAGCCCGGCCCGGAGGATGGGCACCAGCGTCAGCTTCTTGCCGCTGAGCCGCATCTGGGTGGTGGTCTCCAGCGGCGTCTCCACCTCCACCGGGGCCAGCGGGAGGTCGCGGGTGACCTCGTACGCCATGAGCATGGCGATCTCGTCCACCAGCTCCTTGAACTTCTTCTTGGACGTGTCCTTGCGGCGCAGCACGGTGACCTTGTGCTGCACCAGCGGGTGGTCGATGACGGTCAGGTTGGGGAAGTCGCTCACGGTGCTCTCCGGTGGACGGTGCGCGAGCAAGCTACGCGCCGACCCCGGGGGCGGCAACACCGCGGCGGCGGCGGGCGCCGCGAGCGGGGAAGCGTTCGCCGCTCGTCCCCGCGACGGACGCTCCGACCCGCGCAGCGCACGGTTCGGCCCGGGAGCGTTGGCGGACGGGCAGGCGGACGCCATCGTGCGTGCGGCGCGCAGCCCCGAGAACGCCGACGCCACCCCCACGGACAAGCAGCGTGGGCACGGCTGAGGGGCCCGCGAGCCGGCAGTCCGCGTACATGCCCGCGCCGTCCCCGCTCCCGGGGGCGGCGCGCGTGCTTGGAGGCATGGAACCTGCCCCCTTCCGGTCCGTCCACGTATAACCGGGAGGACCCGATGAAGACCACGCGACTCAACGTCACCGGAATGTCGTGCAGCCACTGCGCGCAGACCGTCGAGAAGGCGCTCCGCGGCGCGCCGGGGGTGCGCAGCGCCACGGTGCACCTGGAGAACGGGGCGGCCGAGGTGGAGCACGAGGAGGGCCGCGTCGCGCCGGAGCAGCTGGTGGCGGCGGTGGAGGAGGAGGGATACGGGGCACAGTTGGCCTGACGCCGCCGGGCCGCGCCCGACGGCCCGGGACGCTGGCAGCGGGCGCGGCGGGCGGTTATGTTGCACGGGCGCCGCCCCCGCGGGAACGGACGCACCCCGCCGCCCGGTCCGCCCACTCCATCCCGCCGGATGCAACACGCCCTCCTCGTCGAGCACCTGTCCAAGCGCTACGCCGACCACACGGCCGTGGACGACCTGAGCCTCGCCGTGCCCACGGGAACCATCTTCGGGATCCTGGGGCCCAACGGCGCGGGGAAGTCCACCACCATCCGCATGGTGATGAACATCATCGTCCGCGACGCCGGGCGCGTATTGCTGCTCGGGTGCGACCCCGAGCACGACCGCGAGGTGCTGCGGCGGGTGGGCTACCTCCCCGAGGAGCGCGGCCTCTACCGGAAGATGCGGGTGGTGGACGTGATCGTCTTCTTCGCCCGACTCAAGGGGGTGGACGCCCCCACGGCACGCCGCGAGGGGGAGCGCTGGATCGAGCGGATGGGGCTGGGGGAGTGGCGGAACGCGCGGGTGGAGACGCTCTCCAAGGGGATGCAGCAGAAGGTGCAGTTCATCACCACCGTGGTGCACGGGCCCGACCTGCTCATCCTGGACGAGCCCGCCTCGGGGCTGGACCCGGTGAACCAGGAGGTGCTTCGCGACACCATCCTGGAGACCCGCGCCCGCGGCCAGACGGTCGTCTTCAGCACACACAACATGGCGCAGGCGGAGGAGCTCTGCGACCACGTCTGCATCATCGCCGCTGGGCGCAAGGTGCTGGACGGCCGGCTGCGGGAGGTGAAGCGCGCCAACCGGACCGGGCGCTACCGCTTCGTCTTCGACGACCCGCCCCCGGGGATGGAGGAGCTCCTGCTCCGCGACGCGCGCCTGGGCGCGCCCGTCCGCGCCGGCGACGCGTGGGAGACCGAGCTGGAGCCGCACCAGGACCCCGCCGAGCTGCTCGCCGCGCTGGCCGCCCTCCCCGCCCCGCTCGCCCGCTTCGAGCGGGTGGAGCCCTCGCTGCACGAGATCTTCGTCGCCCGGGTGGGCGACGCCGCCCGCCCGCACCGCCGCCCGGAGCACGCCGGTGCCTGAGATGCTGATCGTGCTCCAGCGCGAGTTCATGGAGCGCGTCCGCTCGCGCGGCTTCGTGCTCACCACCGTGCTGCTCCCGCTCTTCGTGGGGGCGCTCACCATGCTCCCCGCCATGGTGGGGACCGGCGGGGGCGAGCGCCGCGTGGTCGTGGTGGACCGGGCCCCCGCGGGGCTGGGCGAGCTGGTGGTGCGGACGCTCGCCCGCCCCGCCGCACCGGGCCAGCCCGACGCCTACACCTTCCGCGTGGAGCGCGTCGCCGCCCCGCTGGACGAGGTGCGCGCCGGTCTCAACCGCCGCGTCCTGGCCGAGGAGATCGACGCCTACGTGTACCTCCCCCCGGACCTGGTGGCCGCCAACCGGGTGGAGTACCGGGCGCGCAACGTCTCCAACCTCCAGGTGGAGCGCGACGTCCGCCGCGCCGTGTCGCTCGCCGTGCAGACCGCCCGCCTGGGCGCCGCCGGGCTGGACGTGGAGCAGGTGGCTGCGCTCCTGCGGCCGGTGGAGATCCACACCGCCCGCATCACCGAGGCGGGCGAGGAGGAGGGGAGCGCGGCCGCCAGCTTCTTCCTGGGCTACGTGCTGGGCTTCATGGTCTACATGCTGGTGATCCTGTACGGGATCAACGTCATGCGGAGCGTGCTGGAGGAGAAGACCAACCGCATCGTGGAGGTGATCGTCAGCTCCATGAAGGCCACCCACCTGATGGCGGGGAAGATCCTGGGCGTCGGCGCGGTCGCGCTCCTCCAGGTGGCCATCTGGGCGGTGCTGGGCACGGTGGCCTCGCGCCACTCGGGCGGGCTCATGAGCCGGCTCGGGCTCCCCGCCGACGCGCTCTCCACGGCGGGGGTGGACCCGTGGGTGCTGGCCTCCGCCGCCGGCTTCTTCCTGCTGGGGTTCCTCCTGTACGCGGCGCTGTTCGCGGCGGTGGGGGCGGCGGTGAACAGCGAGCAGGAGGCGCAGCAGTTCCAGACGGTGGCGCTCCTCCCGCTCATCGCCCCCATGATCTTCATCACCCAGGTCATCAGCGATCCCCTGGGGAGAACGGCCACCACGCTGGGCCTGATCCCCTTCACCGCGCCCGTCACCATGCCCATGCGCATGGCGTCCGCCGTGGTGCCCGCGTGGCAGGTGGCGATGTCGCTGGCGGGGACGCTCGCCGCGGTGGTGCTGGTGAGCTGGATCGCCGGGAAGATCTATCGCATCGGGATCCTGAGCACCGGGAAGAAGCCGTCGCTGCGCGAGCTGGGGCACTGGCTGCGGGCGGCGTGAGGAGTGTAGCCGCTACCGCCCGGACGGCCGTGCTTCCGGCGCTCGGAATTCGAAGCCACGGATGCGCTGGACGCCGGTCTCCGGGTCGGTGACCACGCCGTAGATCCTGGAGGCGGTGATCGCTGGTCGCGGCTCCGTCGCGAAGCGCGCCGGAACGGCGACGCTGCCCAGGTAGCGGCCCCAAGGCTCGAACACGTCGAAGAGGCTGCGCGCATTCGCCCCGGCCGCCGGCCACCGCTCCACCCAGATCCGCCCGTCGCTCGCGGCGTCGACACCGAGCACCTCCGGGTACGCCCCCGGCAGCCTGCCGCTCCGGACCTCCTCCGCAACCCCTTCCAGCCGCTCCAGCGGTGCCGGAGCCTCGGCGATCCTGCGACGCAGCTCGGCCGTGCTGTCGCGGAGCTCCGCTTCGGGGACCGCCCGCGGGGCCACCTCCCGGCCGAACACGCGCAGGGTGTCGCCGCGGTCGTCCGTTTCGGTGATGCGGTACTCGCGCCCGCCGCTGCTGAGGAGCGTCCCGCCGGTGGATACGTCCCAGGCGGGGACTGCGGCGAACGGGGCGCGCGACAGCCCGGCCACCATCACGCCTCCACTCCGGCCTGTGCGGAAGAAGGCGGTGGCCGGGGGCAGGTTGTCGAACTCCGGCACCCAGAGGGTATCCTCCAACTCCCCCGTACGTCCGTAGACAAGGTAGCCATGGCGCTGGTCCTCCATGCGCCCCCTGCTGACAGGGAAGAAGAATCTCCCGTCCGCGCCGAGCCGGGTTGCCTCCAGCGAGAACGCGTACGGCGGCCCCGGCCACGTACGGTCCGCCTTCCACGACGCCTCTCCCGGGGGTGCCGGGACGAAGCGCGTGATCCGGGTCTCGTCGCGGACGAACAGGGTTCCGTCCGGTGTGACCGCCGGCCCTACGGGTCGCGTGAACTCCCCCGGCCCCTCCCCCTCGCGCCCGATGGTGCCGAGGTGCCGCCCTTCGGGCGAGTAGACTCTCACCGAGGTTGCGTGCAGATCGGTTACGTAGACCCTCCCCATGGAGTCGGCGGCCAGGCCGCTCACCTGCCCGAACAGGTACGCGGGATCTCCCTCGATCGAGCCGATGGTGGTCGCAGGCGTAGCCGTGAGCGTGTCCGAGCCCCATGCGCCGGCACCACGATTGGTCACCCACACCACGCCGCCGACGGTGTCCACCGACACGCCGGGCGAGGCCGGATCCCCAGTGGCGCGACCGTCGCCACATCCGGCAGCGAAGCAGGCGAGACAAAGGGAAGGGGACCAGCCAGCAGGTAGCCGGCGAACGCACGACCTCGGCAAAGGGAGCCACATCTTCGGTCGACACCTCTGAAAGAGCCGGATCCGCGGTGGACCGGCGGCGTGGTTGGTCCTCGACCGGGAGGCGATGGTCCCGTTCACCCCTCACCAGTCCCGCAGCACCCCGCTGCGCGGCTGCTGTCGCCGGAGCTGCTCCCCCTGCACCCGCCGCTCGGCCTCCTGCGCGCTCCCGAGGATCCGCTCCGCCTGCGCCCGCGAGAGCGCGCCGGGGCCGCCGGGGGAGGGATCGGGCTCCGTCCCCTCGCCTGGCTGGTCGTCGCCGCCCCCGCCGTCCTGCTCGTCCTCCCCGCCCCCTCCCCCGCCGGACTCCTCCGGCCGCCGCTCCAGAAGCCGGAGCGCCAGCTCCAGGTTCCACTTGGCGTCGGCGTCGCCGGGGTCGGCGAGCAGGGCGAGCTTGTAGGAGGCGACCGCGCGCTCCAGCGCGGGCCGGCGCTGCTCTTCGGGCACATGCTCCAGGAACACCGGCACCAGGTCGGCGTTGCCGCCGTTGTAGGCGGCGCGCTGCCGCACCTCGTCCTCCCCCGCCGCCGTCGCCGCGGCCAGGTGCGACCGGGCGGAGTCGTACGCCTCCAGCCGGAGCAGCGCGGTGCCGAAGTTGTAGCGCAGCTCCGGCGGCCCGTCGCCCTCCCGGAGCGCGTCGGCGTACGCCTCCGCCGCCTTGCGGTACTCCCCCTTGCGGTACAGCCGGTTCCCGGGGTTGCACCCGCCCAGCACCGTCGCGAGCGCCAGGCACAGCATCACCGCCGGCCGTCCGTGCGCCGGGGACCCGCGCCGCGCGCGCACCGCCAGGACGGAGTCCGCGGCAAGGAGGAGGAGCGCGAGGGCGAGGAACCACTCGTACTGCGCGGCCGGGCCGCCGCTGCCGTCCGCGCGGGGAGTGGCAGACGGCGCCGCGGCGATGCTGCGCATCAGGCGGTCCACGGCGCCCGGGTCCGAAGCGTCGTGGTAGCTCCCGCCCGTCCCCCGCGCGACCTCCCGCAGCAGGTCGGGGACGAGCCGCGACACGGCCACCCGGCCGTCCGGCTCGCGCTTGTACCCGGAGCGGCGCCCGGTCACGGGGTCCACGTCCGGGACCGGCGCGCCCCCCTCCGTCCCGAGGCCGAGCGTGTGGATGGTCACCCCGGCCCGGCGCGCCCGCCGCACCTCCAGCTGGACCTCCGCGCGCTCCTCCAGCGCCTCCCCGTCGGACATCAGCACCAGCACCCGCCCGCCCCGCGTCGAGTCCGCGCCCAGGAGCAGGTCGGTCCCCTGCCGGATGGCGCCCGCCAGCGACGAGCCGCCCTGCGTCACGATCCCGGGCGAGAGCGCGTCCAGGTACAGCTCCAGCGCCCCCGGGTCGCCGGTCAGCGGCGAGAGCACGTAGCCCCGGCCCGCGAACGCCACGACCCCGAAGCGGCTCCCGGGGAGGCCGCGCACCAGCATCCGGGCGGCCTCGCGCTGCCGCTCCAGCCGGTTGGGGCGCACGTCCTCCGCGAGCATGGAGTTGCTGGCGTCCATCACCAGCACGACCTCCGCCCCGCCCGCGCCGCCCTCCCCCGCGCCGGCGCGCCCCCAGCGCGGGTCCGCCGCGGCCAGCCCCAGCGC
>DATABU010000245.1:0-1540 GCA_036259415.1 Longimicrobiaceae bacterium | reverse complement strand
CGGCGCTGGCGGCCGCGCTGGTCCGGCTCCCGCCCGCGGAGGCGGGGCCCTGGGTGGAGCGCGCCGTCCGGCTGGGCGCGGTGGCGCTCTGCGCGCGGGTGCTGTACGTGGCCTTCGTGGCGCGCGGCGACTTCATGCCCGACGTGCTGGCGATGCTCCTCTTCCTGCTGGTGGGGGAGTCGCTCCGCCCGCTCGCCGCCCGCAACGACATGCGGCTCTACGCCCTGTCGCTGGCGCTGATGGTGGCCGCCACCGCCTACTCGCCCGGGCTGGCCTTCGCCGCGGCGTTCGTGGCCTTCGTGGCTCTGACGACGCTGGCGCTGATGACCGGGCACCTGCGGCGCGAGGCGGAGCGCTTCCACGCCCCCGGCGTCCCGGTGGGGCGCGCCTTCCTGGGGGCCACCGCCGCGCTCTCCGGCGTCGCCGTGCTGTGCAGCGCCGCCCTGTTCGTGGTCTTCCCCCGCCTCCCGCGGAGCTGGAACGTGCAGGGGCGCCCCGGGGGCGAGGCGGTGATGGCCGGCTTCGGCGACCAGGTCTCGCTGGGGGAGCACGGCTCGCGCATCTCCCCCAACCCGGAGGTCGCCTTCCGGGTGGAGTTCGCGGAGCGGGCCGCCCCCGACCCGGCGGGGCTGTACTGGCGGGGGCGCTCCTTCGACCACTTCGACGGCGTGCGCTGGTCGCGGAGCGCCGAGCAGGCGTACGTCGCCCAGGCCCCCGGCCGCTACGCGGAGCTCTGGGGCGGCCCGCTGCGCGCCTACCGGGTCTACGGGGGCCCGCCCGGCGCGCGGGTCCTCTTCGGCCTGCACCCCCAGCTGCGGGTGCAGGCCCGCTCCGCCGTCCGCGCCGTGGGCGACGCCAGCGGCGACGTGCGCTTCTTCGGCACCGACGCCCCCTCGTACGACGCGCTCTCGGCCGCACCCCTCCCGCCGGAGGAGCTGCTGCGCTCCGCCGTGGAGGACCGGCCCATCTGGGCGGGGCAGTACCTGCAGCTCCCGCCGCTCTCCGCGCGCGTCCGCCGCCTGGCCGACTCGCTGGCCGCCGGGGAGCCCACCCGCTACGACCGCGCCCGCGCCGTGGAGCGCTGGCTGCGAAGCGAGTTCGCGTACACGCTGGAGCTCCCCCGCGACGCCGGGGAGGCGCGGCTGGAGCACTTCCTCTTCCGGCGGCGGGCGGGGCACTGCGAGTACTTCTCCACCGCCATGGCGGTGCTCCTGCGCGCGCAGGGGATCCCGGCCCGCAACGTCACCGGCTTCCTGGGCGGGGAGTGGAACGGGTTCGGGGGGTACCTGGTGGTGACGGGGAACGACGCGCACTCCTGGGTGGAGGCGTGGTTCCCGGGGGTGGGGTGGGTTCCCTTCGACCCCACGCCGCCTTCGAGCCGCGCGCTGGCGGCGGAGGCGGGCGCCGGCTGGAGCTGGCCCGCCTTCCTCTGGATGGACGGCCTGCAGCACCGCTGGTACAAGTGGGTGGTCGGGTACGACCTGGAGAAGCAGTTCACCGTCTTCCGGTGGGTGGGAGGCTGGTTCGACGACGGGGGAGG
>DATABU010000244.1:0-1546 GCA_036259415.1 Longimicrobiaceae bacterium | reverse complement strand
GTCGCACGGGCGGCGCTGCGTCGTTCCGGGCCGGGGCCGGCTCAGGCCGCGCGGCGCGCCCCGCGGAAGCCGTGGCGGCTGAACTCCCGCTCCTTCTGGCGGACGACCTGCTCCAGCTTCCCCAGGAAGGTGGGGTCGCCCGCGCGGCTGGTGCCGAACAGGCCGTCGAGGTCGCGCTCCGCGCCCTCCGCGGCGCCGTACAGGTTGAGCCAGAGGTCCACGCGCTCGCTGAACCGCAGCACGCCGTAGAAGATCCGCCCGCGCGTGACGGGCATGAAGAGCAGTTCCACGACCGCGGCCACGAGGGACGCCTGCATCAGGGCGATGTCCTTGAGCGAGTCCAGGGCCAGCTTGATCTGGAAGAGGACCAGGTCCCGGACCAGCACTCCACGCGTAATCTCATCGCCGTCCATCTGCCTCGTCTCCGTTGTGCCGCGTTCCGTGTCGTCGCCGCGGCGGACCGCCGCGACATGGACCCCCCTACGCGGTGGGCGGCGGCGAGGTTTCACGGCGCCCCGGACGGGCCGCTCCGTCGCCACTCCCGGCGAACGGAACGGGCTCTGGAGCGCTCCTTCCATGGCGGCGGGGCTCGCATCCCGCCCGCGGGACGTGTACGACGACCTCACGCCGCCAGAGCGCGCCACGTGCCCCCACTGTCTGCCCGAACCGGGGCTCACGACCCGTTCGACATTCAAGCTGGCCCACCACGCCCCACCCGGGGAGGTGGACGGAAGGGTGCTCCGGCCCTATCTTGTTCGGGTTGTATTCGGGAACTCGACGAGCGAGGAGGCGCGGAATGGAACCGGACCTGGCGGCGCTGGAGCGGCTGGTGGAGCAGTGGCGGGCGCGCGCGGAGTCGCTGCGGGAGGGGAGCCCCGAGGCGGCCGCGTCGCTCGCCCGGGCGGACGCGTTCGACACCTGCGCCGCGCAGCTGGCCCAGGCGCTCGCCGCGCTGGGCCTCCCCCGCGAGCCGGAGCGCGACCCGGCGTCGCTGGAGCTGTTCCGCTAGACCCGTCGCTACCGCGCGACGCCCGCGGAGACGATCACCCCCGCGGAGGGGCTGAACTCCGTGAAGCCCCGCACCAGTTCCACCCGCAGCCAGCGCCGCTCCCCAGCGCGCACCCCCAGCCGCACCTCGCCCAGGTCCTCGTTGCCGCGGACGTCGCGCTCCGGCAGGCCGGGCACGTTCCCCACCGCGGACAGCGTCGGGACCAGCGCCGGCGAGGCCGCGTACTCCGCCGTGACCGCGTAGACCAGCACGTCCCGCTGCTCGAAGACCGGGTCGCGGGTGCCGTTGATGCCCACCCCCGCCTCCGCGCCCACCGCCAGCGCCCCCCTCCGCACCCGCCCTCCCAGGAGGGCGAAGAAGTCGAGCGCGTCGCGGTCAAGCCCCACCCCGTTGTCGGTGGTCGGCAGGCGCGTGCCGAAGCGCAGCACCGCCAGCGCGGGCGCGTCCTCCGGCGTGAGCCGCACCACCGTCGCGACGCGATAGTCCCCCGAGTCGTGCCGCCGCCCGTCGTCGTCGGGCCGCGCCTCGCCGTACGGC
>DATABU010000243.1:0-14612 GCA_036259415.1 Longimicrobiaceae bacterium | reverse complement strand
CTCCATCACACCGCGCGACGTGCAGGACGCCGCGGACGAGGTGGCCAAGCTGGACCCGAAGCCCGGGCTCAAGTACTCCAGCGGCGGGGACAACTACATCGTCCCCGACCTGATCGTGGAGAAGATCGACGGCGAGTACCTCGTCTTCCTCAACGACACCAGCCTCCCGCGCCTGAAGCTGTCGCGCACCTACCGCGACATCGCCAAGGACAAGAAGAAGTTCGTCGGCGAGAACAAGGAGTTCATCTCCAACAAGCTGAACTCCGCCAACTGGATGATCCAGGCCATCGGGCAGCGCCGCCAGACGATGCTCAAGGTGATGAACTTCATCGTGGACCGGCAGCGCGACTTCTTCGAGCGCGGGGTGCAGTACCTGAAGCCGCTCACGCTGCGCGAGGTGGCCGAGGTCATCGACATGCACGAGTCCACGGTCTCGCGCGTGACCAACGAGAAGTTCGTGCAGACGCCGCGCGGGGTGTTCCCGCTGAAGTTCTTCTTCTCCTCGGGGCTCTCCACCACCTCCGGCGAGGACGTCTCCGCCCGCGGGATCAAGGCGCAGATCGAGAAGCTGGTGGGCGACGAGGACCCGGCGCACCCGCTGACCGACCAGGCGATCGTCAACATCCTCAAGGAGGAGGGGATCCAGATCGCCCGCCGCACCGTCGCCAAGTACCGCGACCAGCTGGGGATCCTCTCGGCGCGGATGCGGAAGAGGGTCTGAGGCCGGTTCCAGCTGGACCGGAGACTTCTTTGGACGGCGGGGGTGGGCGTGCCCCTCGCTGGCGCTCGGGTCGGGCTGCGGCTCCGTAGGGCAGCAAACAACGCTGCCCGACGGAGGCGAGCCCCGCCGAACTGCCGGCGGGTCTCGCCGCTTCGCGCTCGCATCCCTCACGCGGGCGCCCGGGCACTTCCCGGCGGGCGAGGACGTCGATGCGGTCCGATTCACACGAGATCCCCATGAGCACCGTGCTCTACTCTCCTGGCTCCGCCGGCGCCGCCGTGGACGCGTCCGCGGCGGCGCGCCGCGTTCCGGTGATACCGGAGGCGCTGCGGAGCAACTTCACCGTGCTGGTCCCCGCCTTCGACGAGGTGGACAACCTCGCCGCGCTCTTCGCGGAGCTGCGGGCCACCTTCGCGCGCCACGGCCTCTCCGGCGAGATCGTGCTGGTGGACGACGGCTCGCGCGACGGGACGTACGAGGCGGCGCTGCGCGAGTCGGCGGGGATGCCGCGGGTCAAGGTGCTCCGGCACCGGCGCAACCGCGGGAAGACGGAGGCCATGGTCACCGGGGCCTTCGCCGCCGGGACCGAGTACCTGGTGCTCTTCGACGCCGACCTGCAGCACTCCCCCGAGGAGATCCCGCGCTTCCTGGAGAAGCTGGCCGAAGGGTGGGACATCGTCACCGGGCGCAAGGTGGGGGCGTACGAGAAGCGCGCGGTGAGCTCGGTGTACAACCGGCTCTCGCAGTCGCTCTTCGACGTCCCGGTCCGCGACCTCAACTCCATGAAGGCGTTCCGGACGGAGATCCTGCGCGACATCCCCCTCCGGCACGACTGGCACCGCTTCTTCGTGGTGCTGGCCCACGCCCAGGGCTACTCCGTCTCCGAGATCGAGATCGAGCTGTTCCCGCGGCGCGCGGGCGTGGCGAAGTTCTCCGGGCGCGGCCGGGTGCTGGTGGGCGTCGGCGACCTGCTGGTGGTCTGGTTCTACCTGAAGTTCAGCGAGAAGCCCATGCAGTTCTTCGGCGGCTCGGGGCTGGTGCTGATCGCGCTGGGGCTGCTGGTGGGGCTGGCGGCGGTGGTGCTGCGCGTCGGCGGGTGGATGCCGCCCTTCGGCTACCGGCCGCTCCTGACGCTCGTGCTGCTGCTGGAGACGGTGGGGTTCCTCCTCTTCGGCTTCGGCTTCATGGCCGAGCTGATCGCCACGCTCCGCGCCGAGGTGGACGGGCTGCGGAAGCGCGGCATCTAGCCGTCCCGCGGACCTCCGCGGCCTCTCCCCACCGGGCGTTCCCATCCCGTCCGGGCGGCCATGCCCGGGGGCCACCACACGCTCGTCGACATGCGGATCGCCATTCTCGACGTCGGGAACCTGGTGGCGGTCAGGGAGACGTTCAGGCCCCGGTGGCGGAACGCCACGGCCCTGGCGTTCGCCTTCTGGGCCCTCGTCTGGTGGGGGGCGGTGATCCAGAAGGCGCCGGACCTGCAGACGATGTGGGCGGACGGGGCTCTCCGCGCGCGTTCGCTGACGCTGACGGGGTGCCTGGTCCTGGTCTTCGCTCTGGCCTCGTCCCGCAGGGGCGCTCCGGCCCGCCTCCTGTTCGCGTTCTCCGCCGGATTCGTGGGGTGGTCCATCCTCCTGATGGTAGCCGGCTGGATCTGGGTGGAGGCGTCTTCTCCGGACCCGCCTTCCCCGGCCTTCCTTCTCGGCGGCGCGCTGGCGGCCGTCGCGCTCTGCTGGTTCTACTGCTTCGGCCCCGCGTACGCCCTGTGCCGCAGCCTGGTGCCCCTCGGCCGGTGGAAGCCCTACCGCCACCAGGTGGCCTGCTCCCTGAGCCTCTGGTCGGGCGAGTGGAGGAGCCCCGGGGAGTCGCCGACCGTCGAAGCGGAGGCCGCCCGCGTCGTTCCGAAGCACCGCGTGTTCCTCCGGCTGGGAGCAGCGGGCGGGGCGTTCGCCGTCGGCCTGATCGGCTACGTGCTCGCCGTGGTGGCCATGGTCAGCTCGTACTTCAGCGAGGCGGTCTATCACCGCCGCTTCGGCGAGGCGTGGTACCTCCTCCGCCATTTCTCCCTGCTGCACAACGATCCCGGTGAGGAGATCTTCCAGATCGACCTTTTCGTTCCTTTCTTTCTTTTCGCGACGATCGCACTCCTCAGCACCTGGATTCTCGGGGACCTCTGGACCCGCCACCGGCGGGAAAGGATTCGTGTCGACCACTCCCCGCTTTCGGACCGCATGTCGGCGGGCGAGGTGCTCCTGCTCCGCTCCTTCCAGGACGACCTGAAGACCGTACCGGGACAGCACACGATGCTCCATATCCTCTTCTTCTACTCGTACGCCGGGACTTACACCTACAAACAGCTGGTGGAGAACCGCCTTGCCTGCGTAGGCGGGGTGCGTGGACTGGGCCCGGACGAACTGCCGTCACTGGGCGGAAGCATGCACGTCGGGCCCCCCGACGACTGGGAAGCCCAGATCGCCGGGGCTCTGCCCCGTGCCCGTATGGTCGTGGTGCTGCTCGGAACTCCGGGGGAGCTGTGGCGGGACGTGGATCGGGCGAGGGACCGGGGCTTCTGGCGGGAGATGGAGATGGTCAGAGATGGGAAGTTCCTGGACAAGGCGGTCTTCATCGCTCCGGCGCTGATCTGGCCGCGAGCAGGGCGCCGGCGGTGGACGACGCTCGCCGGCTATCTGCCCGGTCTCGACGAACGCGGGCGCGCCCGCCTCGAAAAGCTGGAGCCGGAGAAGGTCCTCGCCTTCTGCTTCCACGGGGGAGACCTGGTGGTGATCACCGGAGAGCAAAAGCAGCTCGCGTACGAATCGGCACTGGACCTTGCGGCCGTCCTGATCCTCGCGGAGCCGGCGAGGGGGAGGGCGATGTTCCGGAAGTACCTCCGGGAGTGACCGGCCCGGACCAGGCGCCTCGGAGCCGTTCGCGAACACGCGAAGCCCCCGCGACGTCCGGAGAGTCGCGGGGGCTTCGGCACACCCGACGAGAAGATTCAGGCCGTGTCGTCGGGGTCGCCGACCACCTGCGACAGCGTGTGCAGCTCCTTGATCTTGAGCTTGCGCTCGCCGCGGGGGAGGGTGAGCACCACGCTCTCGCCCACCTGCTTCCCCATCAGCGCCTGCCCCAGCGGGGAGGCCATGGAGATCTGGCCGCTGTCCACGTCGATGAAGTCGCCGAAGACCAGCGTGTAGGTCTCCTTCTCCTTGGTGCGCGTGTCCACCACGGTCACGCGGGAGCCGAAGCCCACCCGGTCGGCCGGGACCTCGGAGAGGTCGATCTTGGACAGCTCGCCGGCCCGCTTGGTGAGGTGGTTCAGCCGCGCCTGGACGAACTGCTGGCGCTCCAGCGCCGACTTGTACTCCGAGTTCTCGCGGAGGTCGCCGTACTCCACCGCCTTCTGGATGGCGCGGGGGAGCGTCACCTGCAGCTCGTGGGTCAGGCGCTCGATCTCCTCGGCGAGCTTGCTCTTGAGTTCTTCCAGCATGGTATCCACCGGGCAAAAAGGAACGTGCGCCCGCCGGGGAGGAGGGCGCACAATGTCCAGGGCACAATGTAACAGCGGGGGCACGGATCGCGCCAGTTGCTCCGGCGGTGGTGCGGTGTCCGCCCGCTCGCTATTCTTCCGCCTCCCGGCGGCCGGCGAGCGGCGGCCGCCCCCGCGCCCACCCGCCCGTCCATGCACAAGAACAGCCGGCGCCTCTTCGAAGCGTACGCCAGGCCCTTCTTCACCCCCGAGGCCCGGGTGCTGGAGATCGGCCCCGACCGGGAGCCCTCCACCTACCGGCAGCTGGTCGGCGCCCCGACGGCGGCGTGGGACACGCTGGACGCCTTCCCCCGCACCGACGTGTCGCTCACCCACCTGGCGGAGTCGGAGTACTCCTTCCCGGTGCCGGACGACGCCTACGACGTGGTCTTCTCCGCGCAGGTGATCGAGCACGTGCGCAAGATCTGGCGCTGGATGCCGGAGCTGGCGCGGGTGTGCCGGCCGGGCGGCGTGGTGGTGACCATCAACCCCGTGAGCTGGCACTACCACGAGTCGCCGGTCGACTGCTGGCGCATCTACCCGGAGGGGATGCGTGCCCTCTCCGAGGACGCGGGGCTGGAGGTGGTGCTCTCCGAGTGGGGGAGCATGGAGATGCGCGGGATCGAGGCGCGCTCGCCGCGGCTGGTGCGCAAGCAGCAGGTCTTCCAGCGCCTCTCCGGCGTGCTGGGGATGCTGAACGCCACCGTGAAGCTCCCCGTGGAGGCCGCCTACGACACCGTAACGGTCGCCAGGAAGCCCGTCAGGGGGTGACGGAGGGGTCCGGGGCCTCCGGGGCCTCGTGGGGGCGTCCGCGGGCCAGGAAGAGGGCGGGGAGCACCTCGCCGGCGATGGTCCACAGGCGGGAGGCGACGGAGAGCGCGGCGGCCACCCCGGCCGGCACCAGCCCGCCCAGCAGCAGCGCCATCGCCGCTTCCTTGAAGCCCAGGCCCCCGGGCGCGAAGAACACCAGGAACCCCGCCACCCAGGCGAGCGCGTTGATCGCCGTCACGGCCGGGAGCGCGGAGAGCGGCAGCTCCACGAAGGACGCCAGGAACAGGTGGAAGGCCGCGCCCGATAGCAGCCAGGAAACCGCGGAGACGAGCAGGATCTTCACTCCCTCTGCCCAGCTCCCGCCCCACGCCACCACCTCCCGGCGCGCCACCCGCTCCACCACGCGCAGCCCGCCGCCGACGACGGCCGGGTGCACCAGCGCCAGCGCCAGCGGCGACAGCCAGCGGAGCGCCAGCAGCGCCGTCGCGAGCTCCCCCGCGTACGCCGCCGGGAGGAGCCACGCCCCCACCACCCAGGCCGAGAGCAGCAGGAACCCCATCTGCACCAGCAGGGTGGTCACGATCGCCGCGGGCCTCAGCCCGACCGACGGGCCGAGCTGCGCCAGCGAGACGAACTGCCACACCACCCCCGGGATGTACTTGCTCAGGTTCGCCAGGAACCAGGCCCGCGCCAGGGCCCGGAAGGGGACCTCCGCCCCGAAGTGCCGCAGCAGCATCCGCCAGACCACCACCCCCCACAGCAGCACCGCCGAGAAGAGGACGACGGAGAGCGCCAGGAGCGCCGGACGCACCTCCCAGTCGAAGCTCCGCAGCTGCGCGGCATTCCTCCAGATCTCCCTCCCCAGGTAGAAGAAGGCCGCGGCGACCAGCGCGAAGGTGAGGGGCCGCCGCAGCCGGGGAGGGAGCTTCATCCGGCCGCGGGGGCGGGCCGGGCCGCCCGCCGCCCGGCGAAGTGCCGGGCCAGCAGGAAAAGCGCGTAGCCGGCCAGGAGGGCGAGCGTCGCCAGGTAGAGGTACAGCCCGGTCCGCAGGTCGGGCGAGTGGAAGGTGAAGGTCACCCGGTGCTCGCCCGCGGGGACCACTACGCCGCGCAGCGCGTGGTTGGTCCGGAGGACCGGCGCCTCGCGGCCGTCCACCTCCGCCCGCCACCCCTCGTAGTAGTTGTCCGCCAGCACCAGCAGCGCCTCCCGGCTGGCGCGCGTCTGCACGACCACGCGGTCGGGCGTGTACTCCGCGACCTCGGCGCCGCCCTGGAGCGGCGCGGAGGGGAGCTCCACCGGCCGGGCGCTGCTGACGAAGGCCGTGGTCCGGGGGTCGAAGCCCCGCTCCATCGCCGCCAGCGCCCCGTCCTCGTCGGCCACGGTGACCACGCTCGGGACCAGGTAGGCGCGCGGGAGCGCCGCCGTGTTCTCGTAGACCAGCGCGCTGCCGCGGTGCACCTCCCGCAGCCCCGGGCGCGCCAGAGGGACGCCGCTGACGATGTACCGGATGTTCGCGGCCTCCATCACCCCCGGGGCGCTGCGGAAGGTCACCGCCTGGCCCTCGGGCGTGTCCACCACCTGCGGGTCCGCGAAGAAGTTGTGCCAGTCCACGTACGTCTCCCGGCCGGCGCCCAGGAGCTGGTTCCAGCGCTGGAGCTGGTTGCCGTGCTCCCCGCCCGCCTGGTCCAGGTCGAAGTGCATCAGGTAGTTCCCCGCGTTCCCGCGGTACACGGCGCCGGCGGGGATGGGGAGCACCCAGCTGCGGTCGCGCCCCGGCTGCGAGCGGAGGAAGTTCGCCACGTCGTCGGCCGCGAACATCTCGTCCGGGGGCGGCACCGTCTCGAAGAACTTCCGGTCCACGATCCACAGGTCCACCACCGTCAGCACGGAGAGCAGCGCCAGGGTGGCGGTGGCGTTCAGCGCGCCCCGCATCCAGTACCACACCACGGCGGCGACCGCCGCGGCGAAGAAGGCGAAGCGGAAGGCCGCCGCGCCCACCGGCGGCGCGCCGGGCGCGGCGGCGCCGGACGCGAGCATCCCCAGCAGCACGCCCACCGCCACCACCCCGCCCAGGATCAGCCCCGCGGTCCCCGCCCCGGGCAGCGGCTCCGGCTCGCGCAGCGCGCGCGCCGAGGCGCGGCGCTCGTCCAGGCGCGCGGCGAGCGCCTCCAGCGCCAGCGTCGCCATCATCACCAGCGAGAGCGACACCAGGAAGAAGGAGATGGAGGGCGCGCGGAAGCGCTTGGTGCCGGGGAGGAGCTCGTAGTAGAGCCGGTAGAGCGGCGTGTTGCCGCCCAGCGAGATGGTGAGCGCGAACAGTCCCAGCCCCACGAAGAACCACCAGTAGCGGTTCCGCCGGGAGAAGTACGCCCCCAGCGCCGCCAGCGCGATCACGAACGCGCCGACGTACTCCACGTGCAGCTTGAAGGGGTTGGTGCCGCGGTACGTCTCCAGGTAGCCCGACAGCTCCGGGACCGCGACCGCCGCCACCTCCGGCGTGGGCATGGAGTAGGAGGTGGAGTACTCGTAGCCCCGCCCCCCCGCCATCCCGCGCGGCGACTCCGCCACGTAGTCCTGGAAGGGGAGGAAGTTCACCGACGCCATGGCGAACCCGAAGGCCACCGCGCCGACGCCCAGCGCCACCGGCTTCGCCAGGCGGCGCGGCTCGCGGAACAGGCCGAAGTGCCAGAGGCAGAACACGCTCCAGACCAGAGCGCCCACCAGCATGTAGTAGCTGCTCTGGATCTGGAAGGTGAGCAGCGCCGAGCCGATCGCCGCCGCCGCGCCCGCGAAGGGCGCGAACGCGCCGGTGCGGATCCCCCGGTGGAAGAAGAAGAAGACCAGCGGGGTGAGCGTCGCCACGATGATGCGGCCCTCGTGCCCCGCCAGCACCCACGACATCGTCAGCCCCGTGAACTGGAAGGCCAGACCGCCCACGAACGCCACCCAGCGGCGCGCCCCCAGCTCCCGTCCCAGGAGGTAGGTCCCCAGCCCGGCCAGCCCGAAGTGCACCACGAAGAAGGTCGGCCAGATCTTCGAGACCGGGAAGACCCAGTCGGCCAGGAAGCGCACCGGGTGATAGGTGCTCCCCGGGTTGGCGTACAGCGGCAGGCCGCCGTACACGTAGGGCACCCACCGCGGCAGCTCGCCCTTCGCGAGCTGCTCCGAGATGAACTCGTGGAAGAAGTACCCGCCCACCAGGTAGTCCGTCCCGTAGATGTGCCGGTCCGGGAGGAAGGCGGGGAAGAAGTAGAGGAGCGCCAGCCCGAAGTAGACCAGCGCCGCGACGCCGGCGGAGATGCCCGGTCCGGGATCGGCCGCGGGGGCGGCGGCGCGGGCGGGGGTGGCCGCCCTGGCTTTCGTGTTCATTCGGAATGGGGATGAGGGGAGGTTCCGCGGCCATCCGCCGCGATGCTGCGCAGGAACTCCAGGTGCCGCTCCGCGACCGCGTCCCAAGAGAAGCGCTCCGCCGACTCGCGCGCGGACAGGCTCAGCGCCGCGCGCCGCTCCGGGTCGTCCAGCAGGCGCAGCACGGCCCCGGCGAGGGCGTCCGGGCGGTCCGGGGGGACGAGGACGCCGCCGCGGGGCGGGTCCACCACCTCCGGCACGGCCCCCACCGCCGCGGCCACCACCGGCACCCCCGCGGCCATGGCCTCGGCGGGGACCATCGGCAGGCCCTCCAGGCGCGAGGGCATCAGCAGCGCCAGCGCGCCGGAGAACAGCTCCAGCACCTCGCCGCGCCCCACGTCCGGGAGGACGCGCACGCGCTCCGCGAGCCCCATCTCCCGCGCCATCCCGCGCACCCGCTCCTCGTCCTTGCCGCGCCCGGCCAGCCGCAGCTCGACCCCCGGCCGCTCCCGCGCGATCCGCGCGAAGGCGTCCAGCACCGTGTCGAGCCCCTTCTGGTACACGTCGAAGCGCCCGTAGCAGAGCAGGTAGCCGGCCTCGCGGCGCTCGACGCGCGCGAACTCGTCCGGCACCCCGCTCCCGATCAGCTCGACCCTCGCGTCCGCCGCCAGGAGCGGACGCAGCTGCTCCATCATCCACCGCGACGTCGTGCTCACGCGGCGGGCGCGCCGCAGCGACCGCCGCTCCGCCGCCTCCACCAGAGCGCCGGCAATCCGCCCGAAGCGGTCGCGCGCCGTGGGGCCGTGGAGCATGTGCACCACCAGCCCCACCGTCCGGTCCCGCGGGATGCGCAGCGGCGTGTACACCGAGAAGTCGTAGACCGCCGCGTCGTACCCGCCGCGCGCCAGGAGCGCGCCCGCCGCGCGCGCGTAGCTCCACCGGCTCCACGCGTACGGCGAGCGCGCGCCGAGCCGGAGGTAGCGCACCCCGTCCACCGTCTCGTCCCGCGCCCCGGGGAAGCTCCCCGTCGCGACCGTGGCGTCCACGCGGTCCGCCAGCCGCCCGTAGATCTCCCGCACCCGCATCGAGCCCCCGCCGCCCACCCAGGGGTTCCCGGGGTCGTCGTAGATGCAGTGCAGGACGCGCAGCCTCACGGCAGCCGCCGCGCGATGAAGAAGTTCGAGCCGATCGCCACGTCCCAGAACGCCCGCGCCGCCGGGTTCTCCATGAGCCAGCGCTGCCGCGACACCCAGCCGGCGGCGCGGCGCTTCGGCCCGGTGCTCATCTCCCCGGGGCGCGAGACCTTCTCGCGCAGGTAGTTGATCCACAGCTCCCGCGGTGGCACCAGCGAGCGGAAGCCGTGGCGGCGCAGCATCCGCAGCACGCCGCGGCGCGTGGGGATCACCCCGACGCCGTACTCCCCCCGGCCGCCGCCGCGCACGCGCTCGAAGTACCACACCTGCACGGGCCGCGGCATCAGCACCAGCCCCGCCATGGAGTAGTGCGGGTCGCTCCACAGGCTGTAGAGCGCGAACGGCTTGGGGGTCACCAGGTAGAGGATGCCGTCCGGCTTCAGCACGCGGCGGATCTCGGCGAGCGTGCGCTCCCGGTCCTGCACGTGCTCCAGCACGTTGTCCAGCGTCACCAGGTCGAAGCTGGCGTCGGGGAAGGGGAGCGCCTCGGCCACGCCCGTCCGGATGTCGGCGCGGACGCCGTGCTCCTCCGCGCGGACCCGCCCGCGCTCCACGCTCCGCTCGTACGGCTCGATCCCGCTGGCCTCGGCGCCCGCCTCCGCGAAGGCGATCAGCACCCCCGCGTCGCCGCACCCCACGTCCAGCATCCGCAGGCCGCGCGGGTCCCAGCCGGGGAGGTACCGGCGCAGCGTACCGATGATGAAGCGGCCGCGGGGATGCTCGCTGACGTAGTGGCTCTTCCACTTGTCGAAGTTCTCCGACTGCCACCAGTGCTCGCGGTCAGCCTCCAGGAGCGCCAGGTAGCGCGGCTCCTGCACCTCCGCGCCCGCGGTCCCCGTTCCCCCGTGCCCTCGCTCCGTCATTCGGATATGCTCCCCCTGCGCGTGCGGACCACCTCCTGGTACAGCCCCGCCAATCTGTCGACGATCACGGGCCAGGAAAACCCCGCGGCCGCGTCCTCGCGCCCCTGCAGCCCGTACCGGCGCCTCCGCTCCGGGTCGTCCATGCACGCGCGGACCGCCGCCGCGAGCGCGGCCGCGTCGCCCGGCGGGACCAGCCACCCGCTGCGGCCGTCGCGGACCACGTCCACGATCCCCCCAGCCGCGCTGGCGATCACCGGCTTCGCGTTCACCATCGCCTCCAGCAGCACCACCCCCAGCCCCTCGGTGTCGCCCTTGGCGTCCACCACGGCGGGGAGCACGAACGCGTCGCAGCGGGCGAAGCGCTCCGCCAGCTCCGCGCTGGAGACGAACCCCTCGAACACCGCGCGCTCCCCCAGGCCGAGCAGCCTCGCCCGGGCCGCCAGCGGCTCGCGCTCGGGCCCGTCGCCCACCACGCGCAGCAGCGGCCGGCGCGCGGGCTCCAGCGAGGCCAGCGCGTCCAGCAGCACGTGCACCCCCTTGCGCTCCACCAGCCGGCCCACGAAGAGCAGCTCGAAGGGCCGCCGCTCCGCCGCCGGATCGGACGCGGGGGGCGGCTCCGCCGGCGCCTCCACCGTCGCGCCGAAGGGGATCACCGTCGAGCGGGCGTCCGGGACCAGGCGCCGCAGCCGCTCCGCGGTGTAGCTGGAGATGGTGGTCACCGCGTCCGAGCCGCGCACGATGCGCCGGAGCACCGGGCCCAGGAAGGGGAGCTGCGACTCCATCCAGGTGAGCTCCACCCCGAAGAAGGTGGAGACCAGCGGCACGCCCGAGGTCCGCTTCGCGGCCAGCCCCAGGAGGCCGTGGGGGAGGGGCCAGAAGGCGTGCAGCACGTCGAAGCGCCCCGAGCGCGCCAGCCGCGCCGCCGCCAGGGAGCCCGCCGCCACGTAGCCCGGCACCAGCCCCAGGAACTGCGGGCGCTCGCGGATCCGGTCGGGCGCCGTCTGGTCGTGCGTCAGCGTCTCCCAGCCCCGCGGGGCGTAGCGGAAGCGGTGCACCCGCACTCCCTCCACGCTCTGGCCGCCGAGCCCGCGGTACGAGGGCGCCAGCACCTCCACCCCGATCCCGCGCTCCCCCAGCCGCCGGATGGTCTCCACCAGCCAGGGGGTGATGACGTCGGCGGGGCCGCGCGGGTACGCGGTCACCAGGTAGAGGACTTTCACTTGTCGCGGGCCGGGGGCCGGGGTATCTTTTCGGGTTCGCCAAAATACCACCCGCCCCCAAGCGTTTTCAAGGATCCTCACCGCCCGCCCGAGAGTGCAGCGCGTACTCGTCGTCGTCCCGACCTACAATGAGCACGAGAACCTTCCCCGGCTCATCCCGCAGATCCTCGCCAAGGACCCCCGGCTGGAGGTCCTCGTGGTGGACGACGGCTCCCCCGACGGCACCGGCGAGATCGCCGACGCGATCGCGGCCGAGGAGCCGCGCGTGCACGCGCTGCACCGGAGCGGGAAGCTGGGGCTGGGCACGGCCTACATCGCCGGCTTCCGCTGGGGGCTGGAGCGCGGCTACGACGCGCTCTTCGAGATGGACGCCGACTTCTCGCACGACCCGGTGCACCTCCCGCAGTTCCTGGATGCCATCGAGCACTACGACGTGGTGCTGGGGTCGCGCTACCTGCACGGGCGGGTGACGGTGGTGAACTGGCCCATCGGCCGGCTCCTCCTCAGCTACTACGCCAACGTCTACGCGCGCTTCGTGACCGGGCTCCCCATCGCGGACGCCACCGGCGGGTTCAAGTGCTTCCGGCGCCAGGTGCTGGCCGCGATCCCGCTGGAGCGGGTCGAGTCCAACGGCTACGCCTTCCAGATCGAGATGAGCTTCCGGGCGTGGAAGAAGGGGTTCAGGCTGGGGGAGATCCCGATCATGTTCGTGGACCGCGACGTGGGCGAGAGCAAGATGTCCGGCAGGATCGTCCGCGAGGCCGTCTGGCGCGTGTGGCGACTGCGGTTCCTGGCGGTGTTCGGAAAGCTTTAGAGCAGGCCGGGTTGGGCGTGCCCCTCGCGGGCGCCCTGCCGGCTGCAGGCTGTTGCAGTTCTCCCCTCCCCCTTGCGGGGAGGGGTCGGGGGAGGGGGTCCTGCCGTTCCGCACTCTTCATCATCTCGCCGCTCCAATGTCCCAGACTCCGCCCGAGGTCCGCTTCGTCCGCGCGCTCGCAGCCGGCGTCCTGCGGGAAGGCGACGCGGCGGCGGTGGCGGCGCAGGCCGCGCTGCGAGACGTTCTCGCGGCGGAGCGGAGCCTCGTCCTGGAGGTGCAGTTCACGGGCTTCTTCCGCCGCGGCGAGCAGGTCGGGGGGGTGCACCCGCTGCTCCTGAAGGCCGCGGGGCAGCTCATCACGCTGCGCGTCAACCGCGTCGGCTTCACGGCCGAGGCGGGCGAGCAGGAGATGCGCGCGCTCTTCGACGCGCTTTCGCGGCCGCCGGCGGAGCTGCCGGAGGGCGCGGTGGGGATGCTGCGGGAGCGGGCGCCGCGGGGCGTGTTCCTGAGCACCACCGCCGGGGACGTGTACCGGCCTGAGCGGACGGAGGGCGGGGTGGCCCCCTCCGCGGCCGAGCCGTCGCCCGCGCCGGCGTACTCCGCGGGGCTGGACTCCGTCTCCGCCGACAGCGTGGCGGACTTCGCCGACTTCGAGCTCGTGGAGACCCACGGCAACCCGCTCCCGGCGGGAGCGGCGGAGGAGCGCGGCCCGGCCGCTCCGCCGCCCGAGGCGCGCGAAGAGCCCGCCGCGGACGACCTCTACCACTTCTTCCGGGCGGCGGCCCCCGCGCGAGGAGGCGCGGAGGAGGCCGAAGAGCTGGCCGCATCGCTCCGCGGCGCGGCCACGACCGTGCGCTTCGACGAGCTGGTGCAGGCCGCGGCCGCCGCGGTGCCCCGTCTCCTGGATGGCGGAGAGGTGATGCGCGCCCTGGTCCTCGTGGAGGCGCTGGTCGACGAGGCGCACCGCGCGGACCGGACGCGCCTGTTCCGCGACTCGGCGCAGCAGGGGCTCCGCCGGATCGCTACCGACCCGGTGCTCAACCAGCTCGCGGGGCTGCTGGAGCGGGGCGGGGAGGCGCGCGAGCGGGTGCTCCGGGTTCTCCTTCACCTCGGCGCGGGCGCGGCCTCCGTCCTGGAGGGGATCGTCGTGCGCGCGGGCGACCCCGCGCTGCGCGAGGCCGTCTTCCGGGCGCTGCTGCGGACGGACCCCACCGGAGCCCGCGTGCTGGAGCGCGCGCTGGCCGAGCCGGCGGCTTCGCGCACGCGCGGCGTGCTGGAGCTGGCCGGGCTCCCCGGCATCGATCCCGCGCTCACCCTGCGGTGGCTGGAGCGCGCGGCGGGGCACCCGGAGCCCGCGGTGCGCGCGGACGTGGTCCGGCTCGCGACGCGCCTCGGGGGCAGGGGAGGGATGCGGGTGCTCCTGGAGCTGCTCGGCGACGCGGACGAGGCCGTGCGGCGCGGGGCGGCGCGCGGGCTGGGCGAGCTGGGCGAGCCGGCGGCGGTGCCGTTCCTGGCACGCCTCCTGAACGACTCCGCCGACGACGACCTCCAGGTCGAGGCGATCGGCGCGCTGGGCAGGATCGGCTCGGCGGAGGCGCTGCCGGTGCTCTCCGGCGTCCTGGGCCGGCGGCACCTCTTCGCCGGAAAGCGCCTGCAGCGGCTGAAGCTCGCCGCGGCGGCCGCCATCGGCCGCATCCCGCTCCCCGGCGCCCGGGAGGTCCTGGCGTCGCTCGCCGCGGGGAAGGACGCGGAGCTGGCGGCGGAGGCCCGGCGCGCTCTGGCCGCGCAGGGGTGACCGGGCCGGCCGCGGCAGGCGCCGCCACGCCCCACGCGGAGATCATCTCACGCCTTTGCTTCGGAGACACGCGCATGAGCCTCGCCCGCCGCCCACGTCGACTCGCCGCGCTCCCGCTCGCGCTCGCGGGCCTCTCCGCCTGCGCCTCCGGCGGCGCGGCGCGCGGCCCCGTGCTGCTCCCGTCCGGATGGGCTCCTCCCGCCGGGCAGCGGTGCGAGATCCAGGACGCACCGCGGCAGCTCCCGGCCGTCGACCAGGTCGTGGACTCCGCGGCGCTGGCGGGCGAGCTGCGCGGCGCGCCGGCGGGGACGGTCGGGCTCTTCACGATCCGCTACGACACCCTCGGCGTCGCGGACAC
>DATABU010000242.1:0-2545 GCA_036259415.1 Longimicrobiaceae bacterium | reverse complement strand
CTCGGCGCGCACGAAGGGCACCACCCGCCGCGGGTCGCCCGGGAACTGGTACTCGGCGGCGGCGGTCAGCGGGATCACCAGGAAGCGGTCGTTCCCCGAGCGGGCGCCGGAGACCTCCAGGTTCGGGAAGATGGCGACCGTCCCCGGCCGGGGCGGGTTCGCCAGCGCGATCCCCACGATGGGGAGGACGTCGCCGAAGGCGTCGCGGACGTCCTCGTCCGCGGGGAAGTACGCGCCCACGCGGATCCCCAGCCGCAGCCCGTCCGCCTCCTGCGCGTGCGCGTGCGGCGGAGCGGCCGCGAGCACGGCCAGCGCCGCGAGCGAAAGCAGTGCGCGCCTCATCACCCCCTCCTCCTCCAGAGTTGCTCGGGATCCCGCCGGGAACACCCTGCGCCCGCGCTCCCCAGCGGGAAACGTGCCACCGGGGGACTCACCGCCGCTCGAAGCGGACCGTGCGGTAGACGTCCAACTGCAGCGCCGCCCCCCGGGCGCCGGACGCCTCGCCGGCCAGGTGCACGGGGCGCGGGCGGGTCCACTGCGCCCCGGTGAAGCGCCGGTCGCCGATGCGGTCGTCCCACAGGTCGGCAGAGGCGCCGCCGATGGACTCGGAGAAGCGGCGCACCTCGCCGGCGGCGCGGCGCTCCCCCTCGCGCACCTCCACCCGCACGGGTCCCGCCTCCCGGGCGCGGTACGGCCCCGCCCCCCAGGCCCCCGTCCCCCCGTCGCCGCTCCAGGCGGCGGGGTCCAGCCCCGGCCCGGCTGGCTCCCCCATCGGCCGCCAGGCGCGCGGGACGCAGAAGGTGAACCCCTCCGCCCGCACCAGGCGCCACTCCGCCCCTGCCGGGGCCACCCCCTCCGGGCAGGGCTCCGCGCCGCCCGGCGCGCCCCCGCCCGGGGCGGAGGCCGCGCACCCGGCCAGCGCCAGCGCGGCCAGCAGCCGCAGGCCGGTCACGACGGGTCCGGGTCGCGGTGCACCGTCTCCGGCGAGAACGCCGGGAGGCAGACGGCGACGTACTCCGCGCCGCCCGGCTCGGGGGTGGAGTAGCGCACCCACTCGCCGGGGGCGGTCACCACCGCCTGCCCCGCCCGCACCTCCAGCGCCCCGCCGTCGTGCTCCACCCGCAGCATCCCCCGCAGCACCAAGGTGAGCTCCTCGAACTCCGGGCGCTGGCCTGGCTCCACCCACCCCTCGGGCGACTGCATGCGGGCGACGCTCACCGCGCCGTGGCCGGTGGCGACGCGCCCGGCGTACTCCTCGATGCGCTTGGGCTTGTTCCCCGCGGCCTCGACGACCGTCGGCTGCTCGACCAGGCGTGGCATGGCGGCTCCGGGTGGGTGGGTGGGGCCCGCGCGGGGCGGACACGGCAAGATTCCACGCGGGAGCCGCCCCGCACAAGGGCCGCCGCGCCTCCGCCCCTCAGCGCGCGAAGCGCTCGGCGTAGCCGCTCTCCCGGAGGATGGCGTCGGGGTCGTCCAGGCGGAGCAGCGCCCGCAGCGCGGCCTCCTTGTCCGCGGCGCGCTCGTAGTAGCCCTGGGCGATGCGGTGGCCCACGAAGTAGCCCAGGTCGGCCGGCCAGCTCTCGGTGGCGGTGGCGTTGTTCCCCAGCCACCCGCGCCAGTCCTGCTGGTGCATCTCCGCCGCGAAGATCTCCCACACCTCCGGCTCGTGCGCGGCGCCCCAGGCGCGGTAGTAGGGGACGGTGCGGCGGGGCCGCACCAGCTCCGCGACGAAGTCCGCCCCGCCCTCGCGGAGCGCGGCGGCGAGCAGGGTGCGGTGGCGCGGGGGCGGCTGCTGCACGTGCACCAGCTCGTGCAGCACGGTGGAGGGGAGGTCGTCCGCGGTGGCCGCCAGGCGGCGGAGCCCCAGGTGCAGCTCGTCGGTGCGGGTCTCCGGCCCCGCGCCGTGCATCTCCGTCCCCACCAGCAGCCCGCGCGGAGAGACCGTCCCCCCGGAGCTCATCCGCCCCACCACCAGGTACACGTCGGGGAAGACGGCGTCCGGGTACAGCTCCCGGAACCGTACGAAGGCGGCGCGGATCTCCGGCTCGGCCTCCGCCGCGCGCAGGGTGCCCTCCCGCACCCCGTCGTAGAAGCGCGGGTGCCGGGCCACGAACCAGGCGAGCTGCTCGGCGCTCCCGATCTTGAGCCGGTAGAAGTCGAGCAGCCCGGCGGAACCGGGCTCCAGGTAGACCCGGCGGAAGAGCGCCGCGCGGGAACGCTCGGTGTGCCGGCGCGCCGCCATGTCGTAGGCGCGCCAGAAGCGCTCCACGTCGTCGGCCACCACGCGCGCCCGGGCGGGGTCGCGGCGCTCCTCGCGCCAGCGCTCCAGGTTGGCGCGCGCCCCCTCCAGCAGCCCCTCCCAGCGAGTGCCGCCGTGCAGCGGGCGCAGCTCCGGATCGGCGGCCATGTGCTCCGGCGCGCGGAAGCCGAGCGCGACCGCGCGGCCCAGGTGGTCCAGCGCCGCCGCGGTGTCCCCCGCCTGCGCGTAGGCGCACGCGGCGTTGTACAGGGCGGCCTCACGGCGCCAGTACCCCGGCGTCGCCGC
>DATABU010000241.1:0-5815 GCA_036259415.1 Longimicrobiaceae bacterium | reverse complement strand
CGGCGAAGCCCGGCCGCCCCGCCCGCACGGGCGGCCACGCCGGGAAGGTGGCCGCCGCGCTGGGGGCGCTCCTTCTCCTCGCGGCGCTCGCCTGGGCGATGACCCGCGGCGGGGGCGAGCCGGCCGGCCCCGAGGCGCCGGTCGCGGCCGCGGAGGAACCGGCAGAGGGGACGGACGCCGGGACCGCGGAGCTCGCGCCGGAGTTCGAGGCGCTGGAGCGGGACGCCGCGCGGGAGGAGCCGGGGGAGGGCGGGGGAGGCGCCGGGGCGGGAGCTGCCGCGGAGGGCGGCGAGGCCGGGGCGCGCGCCGCCGCGGAGGTGCAGCAGGCCATCGTGGAGCTGAACGACAGCTGGGTGAACGGAGACCTGGACGCGCACCTCGCCCACTACGCCGACCGCGTGGACTTCTACTCGGCGGACGACGCGCCCCGCGGCCGGATCCGCGAGGAGCGCGAGCGCGACCTGCGCACCTTCAACCGCGACCGCCAGATCCGTATCGTCCGGCAGGCGGTGACCTTCCCCGAGCCGGACCGCGCGGTGGCGCTGGTGGACAAGGAGTGGGAGTTCAGGGGCGACCAGCTGAAGCGCGAGGGCGCCGGCCGCCAGGAGATGATCCTGGAGCGGCGGGGCGACCGCTGGGTGGTGGTCTCCGAGAAGATGCAGGAGACCTACCGGTCCGAGCAGGAGCGGGTCTAGGTGTGGATCCGGGTTTGGCGCGGTTGAACTGCAAGTGCTCCGGGTGCGGGCGTGCCCCTCGCTGGCGCTCGGGTCGGGCTGCGGCTCCGTAGGCCGGCACACTACGCCGGCCAACGGAGGCGAGCCCCACGGTACTACTGTGGGTCTCGCCCCTTCGGGCTCGCATCCCTCACGCAGGCCACCAGCCGGGGGCCGGGCGTGCCCGCGGCCCGGTTCACGCATCGCATGAGCGCCTGCCGTCAGCCTTTCCCCTTCCCGCGCCCCCGCTCCTCGCCCCGGCCGCGGCCCTTGCCGCGCCCGTCGTCTCGCCCCTTCGCTTCGTCGCGGCCTTTCGATTCGTCCCGACCGCGGGACTCGTCGCGGTCTCGGGATTCGTCCGCATCGCTGGACTCCACGCGGACCCGCGGCGGCGCCGGGGCGGGCCTGGAAGGGGCAGCGTCGTCTCCGCGGTCGCCGGCGACCTCGCCCGCGCCGGCCTCGCGCAGCGCCAGCGCCCGCGGCGCGACGATGCGGCTGGCCAGCAGGTAGCCGCCCCGGGTGCTCCCGGCGACCGTCACCGTGTCGCCGCGCGCCAGGTGCTCCGGGGGGACGGGGTCGCCGTCCGGCGTCGTGGTCTCGGTGAGCGGTCCCACCACCACCCGCAGGTCCGGGAGCGCGGCGTCCGCCGGCCGCACGAGGAGCGCGTCGCCGCCGCGGGAGGCCGCGAGCACCCTCCCCTCCGCCTCCAGCTCCGCCGGGAGCGGCCCCGCGGCGTAGCGGATCCCGTTCACCACGACCGTCTCCGCCCCCTCCAGCCCGACCCCGGCCGGGAAGGCCAGCCCGCTCTCCCCGTCGATGCGGATCCCCCGCAGCTCCACCGCGCCGCCCTCCGGCACCCCTTCCAGCTTCATCCGCGCGACGGTCTCGTCCCCCCGCCCGACGCGCAGCGCCACCGCCCCCGGCGCGACTCCCTCCATCACGAAGCCGCCGTCCACGACCTGCACGCGCGCAGAGGCGCCGGCGAGCCGGACGTGCAGCGCGTCGCCGGAAAGCTCCTCCGCCCGGAACGACCCGCGGACGGACGCGCCCTCCCCGCCGCCGCAGGCGGCCAGGAGGGCGACGTGGACGAGCGGGAGCACGGTTCGCCGGTTCATCCCGGCGCGGGAGGGCAGTCTTCATGCCGGGAGAACGGCGACGGAGGACCCCCTCCCCCGGCCCCTCCCCGCAAGGGGGAGGGGAGAACGGCGAAAGCCAGCGCCCGGCAGGGGCCCGCGTGAGGGATGCGAGCCCGAAGGGGTGAGACCCGGGGGCTGCTTCCCGGGGCTCGCCTCCGTTGGCCGGCGTAGTGTGCCGGCCTACGGAGCCGCAGCCCGACCCGAGCGCCAGCGAGGGGCACGCCCGCACCCGCAGTCGCCGTTCAGAACACTCTCCACCGGGTCCGCTCCCGCTGCCAGGCGCGGATGGCGGCGTACCGCGGGGTGCTGTACAGGACGTGCAGGTGCTCGTCGCCCAGGCTCAGGCTGAGCGTCGCCCGGTTCGCCGGGGCGGTCCAGACGGCGGACGCCTCCGCCCGCCCGAACCGCAGCGCGTGGCAGAAGAGAAGCGCCCGGTTGGAGTTGTGCCTCCGGACCGCGGGGCGCAGGCGGGAGTACCGCTCGCGGAGCTCGCCGGTGAAGCGGTCGAAGATCGCGTCGCAGTCCGCCGTGAGCCCGATGGGCACCGTGTAGCCGCCGCCGATCATCCCCTCCGTCCGGTGCACCACGAAGAAGAGCTGCGCCGGCGTGTCGAAGATCTCCCGCGGGGCGTAGCGGAGGACCAGGACCCCGGCCTCCGCGTCCACCTCCTGGCCGTCCGGCGGGCCGTGCGCCTGCACGATGGCGGAGACCGGGGCGCCCCACAGCAGCGAGGCGAGTCCGGAGATCTCGCCTCGCGCCCGGACGCTGTCGCTCCGCTCCTCCAGGTAGCGCCGGTGGTCGTCGGGGCCCGCGCCGGCGAGGCTGCCGCACGCCCCCTCGGCCACGAACCGGTCGAAGGCGCTCCGCACCCCGGCGGAGAGGCCCTCCGCGTCTTCGGAGACGCGGCGGACCTGCGCGTCGGCGGAGAGCAGCGCGGCACGCGGGGCGTCCGCGTCGCCGCGGGCGCAGGAGAGCTGCGCGTTCAGGCCGTAGGCGGCGGCGCCGATCTGCTCGGGAGAGAGGTCCGCCTCCGGGACGGCCTGGGCGGAGAGCGGGGCGGCCAGGCAGGAGAGCATGGCCGCGAGAGGGACGGCGGACGCGCGCATCGTGGTGTGGACGCAGGGGGGCAGGATCCGGGCCCTCGCGAGGAGGGCGCCTGCCCGCGCGAGCAAGCCGCATGCCCCCTGCCAATCCCCGCCGTTGCTGGACTTTGCGCCGGACCGCGCGCCGGTGGGTGGAACGGAATGGGACCGGGGGGTCCGATCCGTTACCAGCCCGTCACCCCTCCACCGGCGGGAGCGCCTCCAGCCGCTCCAGCATCTCCGCCATGCGCCCGCGCACCAGCTCCATCAGCTCCTCCGACGAGCGCGCCCCGCTCCCGGCCGGGGAGATGGGCTCGCCGAAGTGCACGTGGATGGTGCGGGGGTGCACCCGCCAGTCGTCCGGGCGCATGATGTCGAAGCTGCCGACGACCAGGGTGGGGACGATGGGCACCCCCGCCTCCACCGCCAGCGTGAACGCCCCCTTCTTGAACGGCTGGAGCCGCCCGGTGCGCGAGCGCGTCCCCTCGGGGAAGATGATGACGGCGCTGTTGCGGGCCCGGATCTCCTCGCCGGCGCGGCGCAGCGACTCGACGGCCTTCTGCCGGTTGGAGCGGTCGATGGAGATGTGCCCGGCCGTCTTCCACGCCCGGCCGAAGAGCGGGATGCTCTCCAGCTCCTTCTTGGCGACGAAGTGGAAGGGGACGGGGAGGATCCCGGCGATGGCGAAGATGTCGTACCAGGAGACGTGGTTGGAGACGATCACCTGCGGCTCGCCGTGGCGCACGTTCTCCAGCCCGTGCGCCACCACCGGCGTGGCGCTGGCGCGCAGGATGGTCCGCGCCCACCCCTGCGTGAGGCGGATGTAGTACTCGACGCGAGGCTTGAAGAAGGCATCGACGATGGCGATCCCCCCGTACCAGACCGTCGCTCCGACGATGGCTGCGAACACCCAGAGCGTCCGGATCACGCTCCCTCCGCGAAGTGCTGGAATGCCTCGACGCCGAGCGGGCTGCGGTGCCCCTCCGCGTCCACCCACCACACGCCCTCCCCCCCGCCCACCCGGCCCACGCAGGCCAGCGGCACGCCGAACTCCCGCTCGAAGTCGAGGACGTGCGCCAGGACGCGCCCCTGCGGCGCCGTGAAGCACAGCTCGTAGTCCTCGCCCCCGCCCACGGCCAGGCGCAGCGCCTCCGCCGCGTCCGCCGCCGACCTCCGGGCGGCGGGGTGCACCGGGATCATCTCCGCGGAGAGGAGCACCGCCGCGCCGCTCGCCACGGACAGGTGCGCGGCGTCTCCCGCGAGCCCGTCGGAGAGGTCCACCATGGCGGTGGGGGCGGCGTTCTCCAGTAGCCAGCGCGCCTCGCGCACGCGCGGCCGGGGGCGCGCGAAGCGCTCGCCTCGCCGTCGGGCTCGCCCCCAGCCAGCCAGGCGCGCACCGCGGCGGCGGCTCCGCCCAGCGCGCCCGTGACCCACACCTCGTCGCCGCGCCGGGCGCCGGAGCGGAGCACCGGATTTCGCGCCTCGCCCACCACGGTGACGTCCACCACCAGCGGTCCCGTCGTGCGCGCTACGTCGCCACCCAGCACCGCCCCGCCGACCGCCTCCGCCGCCTCGCGGACACCGGCCATCAGCTCCACCGCGGGGTCGCCCGCGTCGCCCGCGGGGAGCGCCAGCGACACCAGCACGCCGATGGGCCGCGCCGCGACGGCCGCCAGGTCGCTCAGCGCCGCCGCCGCCGCGCGCCAGCCGATCTCCCGGGGCGAGAGCCAGTCGCGCCGGAAGTGGACCCCCTCCACGCTCATGTCCGTGGACAGCGCGATGCCGCCCGCGACCACGGCGCAGTCGTCCCCCGGCCCCACCAGGACGTCGGCGCGCGCGGGCTGTCCGCGCGGCACGAAGCGGCGGATCAGGGCGAACTCGGCGCCGGGGGCGAGGGGGAGGCCGTGGGGGTCGGGCACGGGGGGGTGCGGGAGTGCGGAGGTGCGTGGACGCGCGGGACGGACGCCCAGCGAAGATATGCGCCTGCCGCTGGGGACGCGAGGGATTGAGTCGGCGCCGAAGTCGGGAAGGCGCGGGGAGAGGCCGCACCGGTGGGGGCCCGCGGAGGGCGGGCCGCAGGGTCACTCCAGCTCCTGGAACTGGTCGATGCGCACGGCGCCCTCGGGAAAGCGGGCGGTGATCTCCAGCTCGCCTCCCATCGCCGCGATGTACCTGCGCAGGGTGCTCACGTACATGTCGGTACGCCGCTCCAGCTTGGAGACGCTGGCCTGCTTCATCCCCAGGGCCTCGGCGAGCGTCTCCTGCGTCATGTGCCGCGCCTGGCGGAGCTCGTGCAGCGGCATGTCCGCCAGGAGCTCTTCCGTGCGGGCGTCGATCCGGGCGCGGCGCTCCGGCGGCATCTTCGCCCGGAGCTCGTCGAACTTCCTCGCCATGGCTCTATCCCTCCTCTTCGAGGATCCGCAGGTGCTCGTCGTAAAGGTCATCCGCGAGGGGGACGAACCGCTCGTACCAGCGGTCGTCTCCCGTCTTGTCGCCGCCGATCAGGAGGATCCCGATCCGCCGCGGGTCGAACGCGTACAGCACCCGGTACGGCCGGCCGGCATGCTGCACCCTAAGCTCCCGCATGTGGCCGTGGCGCGAGCCCCGGATCCCCGAGCTGTGCGGAAACGGAAGCTGCGGCCCACGCGCCTCCAGGAGCTGCACCGACGCGGCGATGGAATCCTGCTCCGCCTCGGAAAGGCCGTCCCACCACCGCCCGAACTCGTCGGTGAACTCTACTTCGTACGGCATGGACCGGGACGCCTCAGGTTCGTGTGCTCTCGCTCGCCCGGGTCTATATGCCTTCGGAGGAATGATAGCAGCGGCCTGGAATCGCGACAACCACCGGCGGGCAGGCATCGCCGGACGGCAGAGGGGCCGCCCC
>DATABU010000240.1:0-17047 GCA_036259415.1 Longimicrobiaceae bacterium | reverse complement strand
CCCCGCTCCGCATCCGGCAGCGTCTCAGCCGGCAGTGGCCACCGCCGCGGCGCGCGCCTGCCGCTCCCCTGCCCCCGCCTGCGCGTCCGGCAGGGTGAAGTAGAAGGTCGTCCCCTCGCCCAGCGTGCTCTCCACCCAGATGCGCCCGCCGTGCGCCTCCGCGATCCCGCGGGCGATGGAGAGCCCCAGCCCGATCCCGCGCTGGTCCGCGTCGCTCGCCTGCCAGAACCGCCCGAAGACGTGCGGGAGCTGCTCCGGAGAGATCCCCTGCCCGGTGTCCGCGACGGCGACCCGGACCTCGCCCTCCGCGGGCTCGGCGCGGACGGTGATGCGGCCGCCCTCGGGGGTGAACTTGATGGCGTTCCCCACCAGGTTCGAGATCACCTGGAGGATGCGCGTGCCGTCCATCACCACCTTCGGGAGCCCGGTCGGCGTCTCCTTCTCCAGGGCGACGGAGCGCGCGGTGGCCAGCGGCCGGAGCATGGCGACCGCCTCGTCCAGGAGCGGATCGAGCGCGTCCGGGCGGAGGTCCAGGCTCAGCTTCCCCCGCTCGATGCGCGTCACCTCCAGGAGGTCCTGGATCAGCCGGTTGGCCCGCTCGGCGGAGCGGTGGATGATCTCCGCGGGGCGGCGCTGCACCGGCTCCGCCGACTCCAGCAGCATCTCGGCGGCCATGCGGATGGTGGAGAGCGGGTTGCGCAGGTCGTGCGCGACCACGGCCAGGACGTCGTCGCGCGCCTGCATGGCCTCCTGCGCGCCGCGGAAGAGCTTGGCGTTCTCGATGGCGAGAGCGGCGCGGCGGGCCAGCTCCTCCGCGGTGGCCAGGTCGTCCGAGCCGTAGCGCCGCCCCGAGTCAGAGGCCACCAGCGTCAGCGAGCCCAGCACGTGGCCGCCGCTGACCATGGGGATGCTCATCAGCGAGCGCGGGGCGAGCCGCGCGACCGCCTCCCGGACCTCCTCCGGGGCGGAGGGCGCCTCGAGCAGCCCGGGAGGGACCTCCTCCAGCAGCACGAACTGCCCCTCGGTGAGCCCGCGGAGCAGCTCGTGCCCGCGGGGGATCGCCCCGCCCCAGAGCCCGACCGACTCGCGCAGGAGCCGCTCCCGGGCGGGGTCCGCGTGCGCCGCGCCGATCCGCACCGTCTCCCCGTCCGGCCCCTCCGCGTCGATGACGCAGTAGTCCGCCAGCTCCGGCACAACCACCCGCGCCAGCGTCGCCAGCGTGGTCTGCTGGTCGAACGACGCGGAAAGCACCCGGCTCGCCTCCGCCAGGAAGCGCGCCCGGCGCTCCCCGGCCTCGGCGCGGGCGCGGGCGGCGCGCTGGCCCAGGTAGAGGACGCGCGTCTCCAGCAGGTTGCGGATGCGCAGCCCCACCTCCACCGCGTCCAGCGGCTTGGTGAGGAAGTCCGTTGCCCCCTCGGAGAGCGCCCGCAGCTTGGCCTGCGGGGTCACGTCCGCGGTCAGCACCAGGATGGGGACGAACTCGTCGGCGGAGGCCCGCTCCCGCAGCCGGCGCATCACCGCGAAGCCGTCCTGGTGCGGCATGTGGAGGTCGAGGAGGACCAGGTCCGGGCTCACCTCGTCGTAGCGCTCCGCCGCCTGCCGCGAGTCGCCGACGCTGACCACGCGGGTGTACCCCTCGTCGGCCAGGATCATCTCCAGCAGCTCCACGTTCGACGGCTCGTCGTCCACCACCAGGATGGCGGCCCGGGCCAGTTCGGGAGAGAGCATGGTCACGCCTTTGCTTCCGCGAGTGCCCGCTCGACCGTCTCCAGGAAGACGTCGATCTCGATCGGCTTGGTGACGTAGGCGAACGCGCCCTGCTCGACCAGGCGCTGCACGCGCCCCGGCATGGCGTCCGCGCTGATGACCACCACCGGGACGTCGCGCGTCCGCGGGTCCGCCCGGAGGCGGCGGAGCACCTCGTCGCCCGGGATGTCGGGGAGGTGCAGGTCCAGGAGGATCACGTCGGGCGCGTGCTCCCAGGCCAGCTCCAGCCCCAGGCGGCCCTGCAGGGCGGGTACCAGCGTGATCCCGGGGTGGTCGGCCAGCACCGTCTCCATGAGGGTGAGGTTGGCGAGGTTGTCCTCGATGTAGAGGACCGTCGCGCCCGACGCGGCGACGGGCTGCACCCCGGGGACGCTCTCGGCGGGGCCGGCGCGCCGCAGCCGCTCCAGCGGGCTGTACACCACGTCCAGCTCCACCGTGAAGGTGGAGCCCTTCCCCAGGCGGCTCTCCACCTCCAGCCGTCCCCCCATGGCCTCGGCGAGGCGCCGGGAGAGCGCGAGCCCCAGCCCGGTCCCCTCCACGTCGGTCTGCTCCGCGCCGAGCCGCGCGAAGGGGACGAACAGCTCGCCCATGCGGTCCTCTGGGATCCCCGGCCCGGTGTCGTGCACGCTCACGCGCAGGCGCTCGCCGTCCGCGCCGGGCCGGACCGCGCAGGTGAGGCGGACGCTGCCACCCGGGCGGTTGTACTTGACCGCGTTGGAGAGGAGGTTCAGCAGCACCTGCGTGAGCCGCTGCCGGTCGGCGCGCACGTGCCGGCCGCACCCGGAGAAGCCCTCGTGCAGGACGCAGCCGCGCTGCGCCGCCACGGGGCGGATCAGCGCCAGCGCCTCGCCCACGGCCACCTCCACGTCCACCGGCTCCAGCGAGAGCGGCTGGCGGTCGGCCTCGATGCGGGAGATGTCCAGCACCTCGTTGATCAGGTTGAGGAGGTGGCGCCCCGCCTTGAGGATGTGGTCCACCGCCCGCTGCTGGTCCTCCGGGAGGCCGCGCCGCGACAGGATCTGCCCGAAGCCCAGGATGCTGTTCATGGGCGTGCGCAGCTCGTGGCTCATGCGCGACAGGAACTCGCTCTTGGCCCGGTTCGCCTGCTCCGCCTCCTCCTTGGCCTGCTGCAGCTCGGTCTCCACCTGCTTGCGCTCGGTGATGTCCATGCTGTAGCCGATCAGCCGCACCACCACTCCCTTGTCGTCCATCAGGGGGAGGATGCGGCGCAGCATGTGGCGCACCGATCCGTCGCGCTGCGGCGCCGCCTGCTCGAACTCGTTGGCCTTCCGCTCCGCCACCGCCTGCCGCAGGCTCTGCACCCGCTGGTCGCAGAGCTCGGGCCCGACCCCCCTGCGGCGGCAGTAGTCCTCGATGGTCCTGCCGATGGACCACTCCCGCAGCTCCCTGTCCGGGATCGCGCTCGGGCTGGCGTACTCGAAGCGCCCCTCGCGGTCGAAGACGGAGATCCCCGCGTCGGTGCGGTCCAGGATGTCCTCGAAGTACGCCTTCTGGCGGACGAGCGCCTCCTCGATGGCCTTGCGCTCGCTGACGTCGCGCGCCACGGCGATCACCACGTCCTGGCCGAAGTAGGTGGAGCGCTTCAGCACCACCTCCTTGGGGAACACGGTCCCGTCGGCCCGGCGCGCCCACCACTCGAAGCGCTGCGGCTCTCCCGCGAGGGCCCGGCGGACGCGCTCCATGGTGTCCTCCACGTCCACGCGCCCGGGGGCGGCGAGCATCGCCGGCTTCTCCCCGATGAGCGCTTCCCGGGGGTATCCGTACGCCTGCACCACCGCCTCGTTGACGCTGATGAAGCGCCCCTCGGAATCCAGGATGTAGACCAGCTCCGTCAGCGAGTCGAAGAGGCCGCGGTAGCTCTCCTCGCTGGCCTGCAGCGCCCGCTCCGCCTGCTTCCGCTCGGTGACGTCGCGCGTGTTGACGACCAGCCCGTCCGCGGGGGACTCCGGGGAGAGCGTCCGCCCCACCGCCTCCACCGTCCGCCAGCGCCCGTCCTTGTGCTTCCAGCGGAACTCGGTCCGGTACGACACCCCCGGGTCGGTGACCACGCTGGCGAGCCGCTCCACCGTCGGCGCGACGTCGTCAGGGTGGATCAGCTCGAAGGCGTTGCGCCCCACCAGCTCGTCCTGCGAGTAGCCGAAGAGCGCCTCCACCGCGGGGCTCTGGTAGCGGATGACCCCGTCCGGCTCCAGGATGGTGATGAGGTCGGAGGCGTTCTCGATCAGGGCGCGGAAGCGCTCCTCGCTGCGGCGCAGCGCCTCCTCCGCCTCGCGCCGCTCGGTGACGTCGCGGCCGTTGATGACGATCCCCTCGTCCGCCGAGTCGGGGAGGAGGGTGCGCCCCATCACCTCCACCACGCGCCAGGAGCCGTCCTTGTGGAGGTAGCGGAACTCCACCGAGCGGATGGTCCCCGGCTTCGCGAGCATCCCGCCCAGCACCTCCCGGCAGGCGGCGTGGTCGTCCGGGTGGATGCGGTCGAAGGCGCTGGTCCCCAGCATCTCCTCCGGCGTGTAGCCGAAGACCCGCTCCACCGAGGGGCTCTGGTAGGTGCTGATCCCGCGGCGGTCCAGGATGGTCGCCACGTCCGAGGAGTTCTCGATGAGGCGGCGGAAGTGCTGCTCGCTCCGCTGCAGCGCCCGCTCAGCCTCCTTCTGCTCGGTGGCGTCGCGGACCACCACGATCACCTGGCCGTCCAGGAAGGGGAGGAACCGCGCCTCGAAGTCGCGCTCCCCGCCGGGGAGCCGGAGAGGGTACTCGACGCACACCAGCTCGCCGCTCCGGGCCACCCCGTCCAGCCCCTCCTGGAACTCGCGGGCGGCGTCCTCCGGGAGCACGTCCTGCATCCGTCGGCCCAGGAAGTCCTCCGGGGGTACGGGGAGCGGGGTGGCGTTCCCGGCCTGGTAGTCGAGGATGGTCCCGTCGCGCTCCAGCCGGAAGTACAGGTCGGGGAGGGCGCGGAATACCGCCTCCAGCTCGGAGCTCTTCTGCAGCAGCTCGCCCTCGGCGCGCAGCCGCTCGGAGATCTCCTCCTCCAGCGCCATGTTGGTCTCGGCCAGCTCGGCGGTGCGCTCCTCCACCCGCACCTCCAGCCCGGCGTGCGCCCGCTGGAGCGCCTCCTCGGCGGCGCGGCGCTCGGCAAGGAGGCGGATGTTCTCCAGCGCGGTGGAGGCCAGCGCGGCGATGGCCTCCAGCACCTCCACCTCGGCCTCGCCGTAGGCGCCCGGGAGGTAGCTGTGCACCGCCAGCACGCCGAGCACCCGCTCCGCGCTCACGATGGGGGTGCGCACCACCGACTCGGACTTGCGCCCGGTCCCCATCAGGGTGGTCCCCCCGCCCGCGGGGTCGTCGGCGCGCAGCGTCACCAGCGAGCACCGCTCGCGCACCACCCTCTCGCTGGGGACCCCCGCCGCGGAGACGGTCTCGGCGGGGACGAAGACCCCCGAGTCGTAGCCGGGCATGTACGACAGCGTGTGCGCCGCCTCGTCGTACAGCGCGAAGGTGAAGGCGTCGAAGGCGACGACCCGCCGGCAGGCGGCGCGCAGCACCTCCTGCAGCGCCTCCTCGGAGCGCGCGCCGATCACGCCCGCCGCGGCTTCGGCCACGGCGCGCATCCGGTCGGCGGTGCGCTGCGCCTCCCGCTCGGCGCCGCGGAGCGCCTCCTCGGCGGCGCGCCGCTCGCCCATCAGCTGGATGTTCTCCAGCGCCCCCGCGGCGAGCGAGGCCAGCGCCTCGATCACCTCCACGTCCTGCTCGGTGTAGAGCTCCGGGGTGTAGCTCTGCACGGCCAGGATCCCGAGCACGCGGTCGCCGCTCAGGATGGGGGTGCGGATGCTGGACTCGGAGCGGCGCCCGGTGCCGGTCAGCTCCGCGCCCACCGAGGCGGCGTCGCCGGCGCGGCGGGCCACCAGGGAGCGGCGCTCTCGCACCGCCCGCTCCCCGGGGGTCCCCGCGGCGGGGATGACGTTGGGCGGGCTGTAGACGCCCGCGTCGGTCCCGCCGAAGCCGTGGAAGGTGTGGCTCGCCGCGTCGTAGGCCAGGACGAAGAAGGCGTCGAAGGGGATCACCCGCCGGCACGCCTCCTCCAGCACGGTCCGGAGCACCTCGCGGGTGGGGGCGCCCACCACCCCGGCGGCAGCGGCGGCCACCGCCTTCATCCGCTCGGCGGTGCGGGTGGCCTCGCGCTCGGCGGCCGCGCGCTCGGACCCCTCCAGCGCCAGGGAGACCATGTCGGCCACCGAGGCCCCGAAGTCCTGCTCCTCGATGGCCCAGTCGCGCGGCGCGCCCACGTGCTCGTGGCAGAGGACCCCCACCATCTCCCCGCGCCTCCAGATGGGGACGTCCAGCATGGAGGCGATGCCGAGGGGGCGCAGGTACGCGTCCGCGAACTCGCGGGTGGCGGGGTGCGAGGCGGCCTCGCGCGCCGCCACCACCCGGTGCTCCCGCAGGGCGCGGAAGTACCCCGGCAGGTCCGCCGCCCGCAGCGACGCGCCGGACTGGAAGCCGCCGTCGGAGCACGTGTACAGCACCTGGCAGCGCAGCTCCTCCCCGCCCTCGTCGAAGAGCCAGACGCTGACGCGCTCCACCTCCAGCGTCTCCGCGCCGAGGCGGACGATGCGCCGCAGGGCGGGCTCCAGCTCCAGGTCGTCGGCCCGGGCCAGCTCCATGAGCGCGGCGTGGAAGCGGGCGCCCCGCTCCGCGCGGTCGCGCGCCTCGCGCTCGGCCGCCTGGCGCGAGGTGACGTCTATGGAGACGCCGATCACCCCGGCGACCTCGCCGCCGCCGTCGCGCACGGTGGAGTAGCGCACCTCGAAGCTCTGGTCGCCCAGCGTCACGCAGGAGGTGAACTCCTCGCCGGCCAGCGCCCGGCGCACCTCCTCCAGCACCTGCGGGGAGTCCCGGTACACGTCGAAGACGGACCGCCCGACCACCTCCCCCGCACGCAGTCCGAGCGCCTCCAGCCCCCTCCCGTCGGAGAAGGTGAACACGCCCTGGGCGTCGGTCGCCCAGAGCACCATGGGCGCGCTGTTGACCACGGAGTGGACGCGCGCCTCGCTCTCGCGGAGCGCCTGCTCCATGCGTCTCCGCTCGGGGAACTCCAGGCCCGGAAGCTGGATGCTTTCGCTCATCTGCGTACCTCTGCAGGGCGGGCGGTGCTGGGGGGCGGTTCGGGCCGCCGGGGGAAGGAGCCGGGTCCGGGCGTCCGGGGCGCGGGCGGAAGGCCGCCCCGGAAACGGCCAGGGTCGCGGCAAGACACGTGCTCGCCCCGACCGGGTGCTACCGCCGCAAGCTCATTTCAGGACACCCGGAGGCGTCCGCGCGGGAACGGCGGCTGGCACTGAAAGATGCGGCAATCCAACCGTTTCCGCGAGCCCGCCGCTCCGTCGGGGTGGACGCGCCGTGCGGGCGTACGGCGGGGAGGGCGTCGCGCGAGCGCCCCGGGTGGGTGGGGCGCAGCCGCCTCAGCGGGGAAAGCGCCCCTCCCGCAGGAAGCCGACCGTCAGGCGGCGCACGTCGGACCGCGCCATGATGAAGGTGTGCGCGGAGGGGACGACCACGTGGGCGGCGGCGCCGGGGAGGCGGGTCTCCTCCACCCTGACCTTGCCGTCGTACCGCCCGGCGATCACCCCGACGGGGACCCCCGCCGCGGCCGGGAGCGCCCTCGCGGTGCTCCCCGCCGCCGTCCGCAGCTCCGGGAGCGGACGCAGCAGCCATCCCAGCCACGGGGCCCAGCGGTCGGCGGCATGGGAACCCTGGTTGGGCGGCGCGAGCATCACCACCCGCCCCACCGCCTCCGGCGGGCGGTTCGCCAGCACCCAGCGCACCACGATGCTCCCCAGGCTGTGGCCGACGAAGTGCACCCGCTCGGGCCGCTCCCCGCGCGCCTCCAGCTCGTCGGCGAGGCGCCGCCCCAGCTCGGGGACGGTGTGAGAGTAGCTGGAGTAGCCCCAGTTCAGCACCCGGTAGCCCTCGCGCTCCAGCGCCCACTCCAGCGGCAGCATGGAGAGCCGCGTCCGGCCGAGCCCGTGGACGAGCACGACCAGCTCGCCCGCGGGCCCGCTCGGCGCAGTCTCCTCCGCCGCCGCCGTGAGGGTGGGCGGCAGGCACTCCGGCGCGCACCCCGCGAACGGGGCCGTCGCCGCGCACGCCGTCCCCAGGACCAGCGTCGCGCCCAGCAGCCACCCCCGCATCCGCTTCCGGCTCATCGCGCCTCCAGCCTCGCCGTGACGGCGGCCCTCGCTTCGTGGGGATCCGCCCTGCCGCCCGAAAGCCGCACGACCTCACCTACGAAGAAGTCCAGCAGCCGGGTTTCGCCCGCTCGCCAGCGCGCCGCCTCCTCCGGGTGCCCACGCACGGCCTCGTCCGCCCACCCCTCCAGCTCGGTGGCGTCGCCGGTGCGGTGCAGCCCCTCCTCCCCCACCACCTGCGCGGGAGGCTTCCCCGTCTCCGCCATGCGCGCGAGCACCCGCTTCGCGGCGGGGCGGGTGAGGATGCCGGCGGCCAGCAGCTCGATCAGCTCCGCCAGGTCCGCCGGGCGCACGGGGAAGCGGTCCAGGTCGCACCCCGCCGTGTTCACCGCCGCCAGGAAGTCGCCCAGCACCCAGACCGCCGCCTCGCGCGGGTCCGTCCGCCGGGCCACGGCCTCGTAGTAGTCGGCCAGCTCCCGCGTGGCGGTCACCGCCTCCGCGTGCTTCGGGTCCAGCCCGTGGTCGCGGACGAAGCGGGCGGCGCGCTCCGCGGGGAGCTCCGGGAGGTCGCGGCGGATGCGCTTCAGCCACTCCCCCGTCACCACCAGCGGCGGCAGGTCCGGCTCGGGGATGTAGCGGTAGTCCGCCCCCTCCTCCTTGGCGCGCAGGACCCGCGCCTCCCCCCGCGCCGCGTCCCAGAGCAGCGTCGCGGGCTCCACCCTCCCTCCCACGGCGAGCAGCGCCCCCTGCCGCTCGATCTCGAAGCGGAGCGCCCGCTCCACCCCGGAGAAGGAGTTCAGGTTCTTGACCTCGGTGCGCGTCCCCAGCGCGGCGCTCCCCGCCGGGCGCAGCGAAACGTTGGCGTCCACCCGCAGGCTCCCCCGCTCCATGTCGCAGTCGCTGGCGCCCACGTACTGCAGCGTCTGCCGGAGCCGCTGCAGGAAGGCGCGCGCCTGCTCCGGGGAGCGCAGGTCCGGCTCGGTGACGATCTCCACCAGCGGCACACCCGCCCGGTTCAGGTCCAGGGCGGTGGCGCCGGGGACGCGGCCGTGCAGCGACTTCCCCGAGTCCTCCTCCAGGTGCACGCTGCGGATGCGCACCGCGAGCGGCTTCCCGCCGTCGGCGTCGGGGAGGAGGAGGTACCCGCCCGTCGCCAGCGGCTCGGCGTGCTGCGTGACCTGGTACCCCCCGGGAAGGTCGGGATAGAAGTAGTGCTTGCGGGCGAAGGCGGAGCGCTCCTGCACCGTGGAGGAGAGCCCCAGCGCCACCCGGACGGCCAGCTCCACCGCCCGCTCGTTGAGCGCGGGGAGCGCGCCGGGGAGCCCCAGGCACACCGGGCAGACCCGGGTGTTGGGCGGCGCGCCGTACTCCGCCAGGTCGCCGCAGAAGAGCTTGGTGCGCGTACGCAGCTGGACGTGCACCTCCAGCCCGATCGCCGGCTCCAGGCGCGTCTCGGCCATGGCGCTCACCCCGCCGCCGGAGCCGGGGGCGCGGCCAGCGGCGCCGCGGCCAGCGACGCCTCCAGGGCGTGCGCCACGCGGACGATCTCCGGCTCGCCCCACGCGCGCCCGACGAGCTGCCCGCCCACGGGGAGCCCGTCCGCCAGCCCCAGCGGGAGCGAGAGCGCGGGGAGCCCGGCCAGCGCGGGCCCCACGGTGAAGGCGTCGGACCGGTACACCTCGTACGGGTCCGTGACCTCGCCCAGCCGGAAGGCGGGGGTCGGGGTGGTGGGGGTGAAGACCGCGTCCACGCCGGAGTCGAACACCCAGCGGAAGTCCAGCGCCACCAGGGCGCGCACCCGCGCGGCGCGGGCGTGGTGCTCGTCCCGGTGCCCCGCGGAGAGGACGTACGTCCCCAGCAGGATCCGCCGCTTCGCCTCGGCCCCGAAGAGCGCGCGGGTGCGCTCCCACACCTCCGCCACCGAGCCCGCGCCCGGCGCGGGCGCCCCGAAGCGCACCCCGTCGAAGCGCGCCAGGTTGGACGACGCCTCCGCCACCGCCAGCACGGCGTAGGCGGGGACGGCGTACGCGGTGTGGGGAAGGGAGACCTCCCGCACCTCGGCGCCCAGCTCCTCCAGCCGCCGGATGGCCGCGCGGCAGAGCGTGCGCACCCGCGGGTCCATCCCGTCCGGGAAGTACTCCCCGGGAACGCCGATGGTCGTCCCCTCCAGCCCCTCCCCCAGGTTCACCGCAGCGTTCGGCACCGGCAGGTCGGCGCTGGTGGCGTCCAGCGGGTCGCGCCCGGCGACGGTCTGCAGCAGGTAGGCGGACTCGTACACCGTCCGGCCGAAGGTCCCCACCTGGTCCAGCGACGAGGCGAAGGCCACCAGCCCGTAGCGCGAGACCCGCCCCCACGTCGGCCGGATGCCGACCACCCCGCAGAAGGCCGCCGGCTGCCGCACCGAGCCCCCCGTGTCCGACCCGAGCGCCAGCGGGACCACGCCCGCCGCCACCGCCGCCGCCGACCCGCCGGAGCTCCCCCCCGCCACGCGCGAGCGGTCCCACGGGTTGCGCGTGGGACCGTACGCCGAGTGCTCGGTGGAGGAGCCCATGGCGAACTCGTCCAGGTTGGTCTTCCCCAGCACGATGGCCCCCGCCTCGCGCAGCCGAAGCACCGCGGTCGCCTCGTACGGCGAGGTGTACCCCGCCAGCACCCGCGAACCGCAGGTGGTCGGGAAGTCCACGGTGCAGAGGTTGTCCTTCACCGCCGCCGGGATCCCGGCCAGCGGCGGGAGCGGCTTCCCCGCGCTGAGGTCCGCCTCCACCTCCAGCGCCCGCGCGAAGGCGCGCTCCAGGTCGAACGAGACGAACAGGTTGAGCGGCTCCGGCCCCGCCTCCACCGCCGCGAGCGCCTCCGCGACGTCCTCCACCAGCGCGGTGGGGGTGAACCTGCGCTCGCGGATCCCCTCCGCCAGCTCCGGGAGCGGGAGCGTCGCCAGCGGCACGCTCACGGCGTCTCCCCCTCCGGGCGGGGGGCGCCCGGGTCCAGCTCCGGGAGCCGCGGCACCACGAAGTGGCCGTCCCGCCACGCCGGCGCCAGCATGTCGGGCGTGCGGTGCAGCAGGTCGGCGCCGAAGGTGTCCGGCCGCAGCGGCGGCGCGCCCCCGTGCGGGGTCGCGGCCAGCGCGGCGTCGGCGCCGTCCGCCCGCGCGAGCGTCCGCACGTGCTCCAGGATGGAGCCGAGCTCGCCCACCATGGCCGCGACCCCGGCGTCGTCCAGCGGGAGCCGCGCGAGCGCCGCCAGGCGCCTGACTTCCTCGGGTGTCACGGCCATCGGGGACCGGTCAGGGGGACGGGTTGCGTGGACTCCGGGCGACCAGACGCAAATGGCAGGCTCAGTCCCAGTCCGGCTCCAGGTTGGCGTAGCGCAGCACCACCTTCTTCCGGCCGACGGAGTCGAAGTCGATGGTGGCGCGCACGTCGGCGCCCACGCCGGAGAGCTCCGCCACGGTCCCGGAGCCGAACTGCGGGTGCCGCACCCGGGCCCCCTTGATGAGTCGGGGCGTCTCCTGCGAGTCCGAGTAGTCCACCTGGTAGGAGTCGTCCTCCACGGCCCTGGCGGCGGCCTTCGGGCGGGCGCCGCCGGAGGCGTAGCCCAGGTCGCCGAAGTCGCCGAAGCCCAGGCGGTCGCGCCGGGTGCTCGTCCCGCCGCCGGCGCGGAAGGCGCGGTAGGTGCCCAGCCGCTCGTTCACGCGCTGGGTCCGGCGCGTCTCCACCAGCTCCTTCGGCACCGCCTCCAGGAACGACGAGGCCACCGAGTCCATCCACTCCCCGCCGCGCCGCCGGCGGCGGGCGTGCGCCAGGTACAGCTTCCGCTCCGCGCGGGTGATCCCCACGTAGAACAGGCGGCGCTCCTCCTCCAGCGTGGCCGGGTCGTCGTAGGCGCGCGACAGGGGGAAGAGCCCCTCCTCCAGCCCCGCGATGAAGACGAAGGGGAACTCCAGCCCCTTGGCGTTGTGCAGCGTCATCAGCGAGAGCGCGTCCGCGCCCGGGTCGTGCTGGTCGATGTCCGCCACCAGCGCCACGTGGCTCAGGAAGAGGTCGATGGCACGCGGGGGCTCCTCCCCCTCCTCCAGCTCCGGGAGCAGCTCAGGGTCGCCCTCGGCCAGGCGCGACTCGATCTCCGCCGCGCCGGCCGCCAGCTCGTCCAGGTTGGCGATGCGGTCCTCCCCCTCCGGCCCCTCCTCCGTGAGCGACTGCACCAGCCCCGACGCGTTCACCAGCTCCCGCAGCAGCTCGTCCAGCGCGATCCCCCGCTCCGCCAGCGCCGCGTGCTTCTGCACCAGCCCGGCCAGGTCGGCCAGCGCCGTCACCGCGGCGCCCCGCAGCCCGGGGACCCCCTCCGCCAGCCCGGCCGCCTCCAGCAGCGGCATGCGGGCCTCCGGGTTCCTCCGCGACGGCTGCGACGACGCCCACTCCGCCAGCCGCGCCACCGAGGTGTCGCCGATCCCCCGCCTGGGCACGTTCACGATGCGCAGGAACGCCTCGTCCGCGGTGGGGTTCGCCACCAGGCGCAGGTAGGCCATGGCGTCCTTGACCTCGCGCCGCTCGTAGAAGCGCGTCCCGCCCACGATGCGGTACGGGAGCCCCTCGCGGATCAGCGCCTCCTCCAGCGGGCGCGACTGCGCGTTGGTCCGGTAGAGGACCACGAAGTGGCGCGGCCCCACCTCCGGGTCGTCCGCCATGCGCGCCACCGCCTCCGCCACGATCCACTCCGCCTCGTCCGCCTCGTCCGCGCACTCCACCAGGGTGATGCGCTCGCCCGCCGCGTTCTCGGTGCGGAGCGTCTTCCCCTTCCGGTTGACGTTCTCGGCGATGACGCGGTTGGCCGCGTCCAGGATGGTGCCCGAGGAGCGGTAGTTCTGCTCCAGGCGGATCATCCGCGCGTCGGGGAAGTCCTTCTCGAAGTCCAGGATGTTGCGGATGTCCGCGCCCCGCCAGCCGTAGATGGACTGGTCGTCGTCGCCCACCACGAACAGGTTGCCGTGCTCCTCCGCCAGCAGCCGCAGGAACACGTACTGCGCCCGGTTGGTGTCCTGGTACTCGTCCACCAGCACGAAGCGGAAGCGGTCGCGGTAGGCGGCCAGCACGTCCGGGAACCCGCGCAGCAGCTCCACCGGCTTCACCAGCAGGTCGTCGAAGTCGAAGGCGTTGGCGTCGCGCAGCGCCCGCTGGTAGCGCTCGTACACCTGCCCCACCTTCTGCTGGAAGGGGTCAAGCGCCGTCTCCAGGTACGCCTGCACCCCGGTCAGCTCGTTCTTCGCCGCCGAGATCGCCCCCTGGATCGCCTTCGGGGCCCAGCGCTTGGGGTCCAGCTGCAGCTCGTCCTTCACGATGCGGCGGATCAGGCCCTCCGCGTCCGCCGCGTCGTAGATGACGAAGCTGGGCGTCCACCCCAGGCGGGTGGCGTGCCGCCGCAGGATGCGCGCGCCGATGGCGTGGAAGGTCCCGATCCACATCCCCGCCGGGTCGCGCCCCAGCAGCGCGCGGACCCGGTCGCGCATCTCGCCCGCGGCCTTGTTGGTGAAGGTGAGCGCGAGGATGCCCGCCGGGTCCACCCCGTTCTCCTCCACCAGGAAGGCGATCCGGTGCGTGAGCACGCGGGTCTTGCCCGATCCCGCGCCCGCCAGGACGAGCAGCGGGCGCTCGAAGTGCTCGGCGGCTTGTTTCTGCTCCGGGTTCAGGTGCGACAGGTCCAGCGGCATCGAGTTCTCTTGCAAAGATGAACGGCTCGGAGTTCGGGCGTGCCCCTCGCGGGCGCTCGGGTCGGGCTGCGGCTCCGTAGGGCAGCAAACAACGCTGCCCAACGGAGGCGAGCCCCGGGAAACTGCCCCCGGGTCTCGCCGCTTCGCGCTCGCATCCCTCACGCGGGCTCCCTGCCGGGGGCAGGCTGTTCTCCCCTCTTCCGGTTGCGGGGGAGGGGGGCCCTCAGTCCACCGGCGCCACGGGGAGCAGCATCAGGAACGTGGCGCCGCGCTCGGTGGGCTCCAGCTCCAGCTTGCCGCCGTGCACGTCCTGGACGATGCGGCGGGCCAGGGAGAGGCCCACGCCCCAGCCGCCCTTCTTGGTGGAGACGCCGGGGTCGAAGATGCGCTTGCGGACGGCGGCGGAGACGCCGGGGCCGTCGTCCGAGACGCGGATCGCGATGCGGCGGGGGGAGTGCTCCTCGGCGCGGACCAGGATGGTGCCGCCGGTGCCGGCCAGGGCGTCCAGGGCGTTCTTGATCAGGTTCTCCAGCGCCCACTCCAGCAGCACCGCGTTCCCCAGCGCCTGCGGAAGCTCCGGGTCCGCCTCCATGTGCAGCTCCACCCCGTGGCCGAACTTGGGGAGGCGCACGCGCACGTAGCGCTCCAGCCCGCGGAGCAGGGAGCGCACGTCCACCGGATCGCGGCGTACCGGGCGGCCGATCCACTCGAAGCGGCGCGACACCTTCTCCAGCCGCTCCAGGTCCGCCTCCATCTCCCCCGCCACCGCGGGGAGCGTGGCCATGTCCTCCCGCTCCTCCGAGGGGAGGCGGAGGATCTCCACCCAGCCGCTCAGCGACGAGAGCGGCGTCGCCATCTGGTGCGCCGACTCGCGCGCCATGGCCGCCCAGATCCGCTCCCGCTCCGTGCGCCAGTTGTGGCGGATCATCCACGCCGCGGCCACCAGCAGGCAGGTGAGCGCCCCCACCTGGAGCCAGGGGATCCAGCGCAGGCGCTGCACCGTGGGCGGGTCGCCGAAGAAGACGATCCCCAGCCCGGGCTCCTGGATGGGCTCGTTGCGGCGGGCCAGCTCGCGCGCGTAGGCGCGGATGCGCTCGTGGTCGGCGGGGTCGAGGGCGTCCGCCTCGAAGGGGAGGTTGGCGGCTCCGCTGGGGACCCCGTCCACGTCGGTGACCACCAGCGGGATGTGCAGCCGCTGCACCTCCTGGGAGAGCTCCAGCAGGGTGCGCTCCGCGGCGTCGTCCGCCGGGTCGTTCAGGCCGCTGAGGATGCGGACGTAGATGCGGGAGTGGACCACGGCGTCGCGCCGCATCTCCCGCACCAGCAGCTCGGTGTAGACGAGGTACCAGCCGAGCGTCGCCGCCGCCAGCAGCGCGAGCGCCGTCGGCCAGTGGCGGCGGTTCATGGGGAGGTCAGGGTGTGATGGTGTCGGTCCCCAGGTAGGGCCGGAGCACCTCCGGCACCCCCACCGAGCCGTCCGCCCGCTGCCCGTTCTCCAGGATCGCCACCACCGTGCGCGGGAGCGCCAGGCCGGAGCCGTTCAGCGTGTGCGCGAACTCCGGCTTCTCCCCCGCCGCGGGGCGGAAGCGGATACCGGCGCGGCGGGCCTGGAAGTCCATGAAGTTGGAGCAGCTGGAGACCTCCAGCCAGCGGTCCACCCCCGGCGCCCACACCTCCAGGTCGTACGTCTTCGCCGAGGAGAACCCCAGGTCGCCCCCGGCGAGGAGCAGCACCCGGTAGGGGAGCCCCAGGAGCTGGAGGACCCGCTCGGCGTGCCCGGTCAGCTCCTCCAGGGCGGCCTCCGAGCGCTCCGGGCGCTCGAAGCGCACCAGCTCCACCTTGTCGAACTGGTGCACGCGCAGCAGCCCGCGCGTGTCCTTGCCGGCCGCGCCCGCCTCGCGGCGGAAGCAGGGCGAGTAGGCCACGTAGGCGATGGGGAGCCGGTCCGGGGCCAGCAGCTCGTCGCGGTGGAAGTTGGTGACCGGCACCTCCGCGGTGGGGACCAGGTACAGGCCGTCCCCCGGGACCTCGTAGGCGTCGCCCTCCTCCACGAACTTGGGGAACTGCCCCGTCCCCGTCATGGCCTCGCGGTTCACCAGGAAGGGCGGCGACACCTCGGTGTAGCCGTGCTCCCCGGAGTGCAGGTCGATCATCCAGCTCACCAGCGCCCGCTGTAGCCGCGCCCCCAGGCCGCGGTAGGCGGGAAAGCCGCTCCCGGCCACCCTGGCGCCCGCGGGGAGGTCCAGGATCCCCAGCTCGGCCCCGATCTCCCAGTGCGGCTTCGGCTGGAAGTCGAAGCTCCGGGGCTCGCCCCAGGCGCGGACCACCCGGTTGCACTCCTCGCCCCCGGAGGGGACGCTGGGGTGCGGCGTGTTGGGGAGGCGGAGGAGGATCTCGTCGGTCTCGCCCTCGACCTCGCGCAGCCGGGCGTCGATCTCGCGGATCCGGTCGCCCACCTGGCGCATCTCCGCCACCAGCTCGTCCGCGCTCCCGCCGGCCCGCTTGCGGGCCCCCACCTCCTGCGACACCACGTTGCGACGGGCCTTGAGCGCGTCCCCCTCGCCCACCAGGGCGCGGCGCTCCTCGTCCAGCGCCAGCACCCGGTCCACCGCCGCCGAGGTCTCCTCCTTCCCGCGGACGGCGAGCTGCGCGCGGACCGCCTCCGGGTCCTGCCGGATGCGCCTGACGTCGAGCACGGTCAGTCCTCCGCCGACAGGCGGGTGTCCGCGCAGCGGGCGCTGGTGGCGACCGCCAGGGTGGCGGTCCCGGCGGCCGCGTCGAGCGCCACCGGCTGCACCTTGGCGTACTGCCAGCAGACGCCCCCGCCGAGCGAGTACTGGCGCGACCGCACCACGTGCACGTTCCCCACCGCGAGCGGGACCCCGGTGGTGGTGTTGAAGCGCGACGAGGGCGGCGCCTCGTCCAGCCCCTCGAAGGTCACGCCCTGGATGGGCGCGGTGATCCCCGCGCGGCGCCCCTCCAGCCCCACCGCGCCGGGGGGGACGAGCGAGAACGTCCCGCCCTGGAGGCGGAGCGCCACGTCCCACTGGTCCGCCTGCGCGGGGCGCTCGGGGAAGACCCCGCCGCCGATGCTGAACTGGTCCAGGGAGACGACGTCCAGCGCCGAGGGGACCGTATCGGCCGCGACGGACGGGGCTCCGATGGTGATCGTGTCGGTGAGGACCACGGCTTGGCCGATCCCGGTGGCGTCGTCGCACGCGGCGAGCGCGAGCGCCGCGGGGGCGAGCAGGGGGAGCGCGAGGACGAGGCGGAGAAGGCGCACGGGAGAAGCTCCGGAAACGTTCGAAAAAAGGGGTCCCGCCCGGAGCGGCGCAGGGGCGCCGCGCGCGCGGGATTACGGCCGTAACCA
>DATABU010000239.1:0-5466 GCA_036259415.1 Longimicrobiaceae bacterium | reverse complement strand
GGCGGCGGTGCGGGCGCTGTACCCGCTGGGGGTGGCGCCCACCTCGCTGGAGCGCGAAGGGATCTCCGCCGTGCGCGTGCGCGGCGCCGTGGGCGGCGAGCGCATCGCCCCAGTGGACTCCATCGTCACCCCCGACCAGTTCTACCGCCTGGCCTCGGCGCGCCTCCCGGGCGACCTGGGCGCGGACGCGACCGAGCTGCAGCGCCTCCTCCTCATCCGCTACTTCCAGCCCAGCCTAACCTTCAACGAGTCGGAGACCGAGGCGGCCCGCGCCCGCGCCCGCGGCGCCGTGGACCCGGTGGCCGCCACCGTGCTCCGCGGCGAGAAGATCGTGGGCGCCCGGGAGCAGATCGGCGAGCGCGAGGAGGCGCGGCTGCGGGCGTACCAGGCCGCGCTGGTGGAGCGGGGGATGGACGAGCGGGGGGAGGACACCCTGCCGCGCGTGCTGGGGGCCATCCTCTTCAACGCCTGCGTGCTGGGGATCCTGGGGCTCCTCCTCCTGCTCTCGCGGCGCACGCTGTACGACGACCTGCGCGCCCTCTTCCTCCTGGGGATCCTGGTCGTTGCCGTCACGGGGACGGCGGCGCTGGTCGCCTGGGCGGAGCTCCCGCTGGAGCTGATCCCCATCACCTTCGCGGTGCTCATCGTCGCCACCCTCTGGGGCGGGCGGCTGGGGCTCTCCGTGGCGCTCGTGCTGGCGGTGCTCCTGGCCGGGCAGACCCCGTTCCTGGGGGCGACCGTCCCCTTCACGGCGGCCGTCACCGGCGCCGCCGCGGCCTTCAGCGTGCGGGCCGCGCAGCGCCGCTCGCAGACCTGGCTGTTCGTGGTCATCATCGCCCTGGCGTACGCCCTGGTGGCCGTCACGCTGGGGCTGCTGCGCTCGCGCGAGGCCGCCGACGTGGTCAACGGGGTCGCCTGGGGGGTGGCGAGCGCGGTCCTCTCGTCGGTGGTCGCCATCGGCTTCCTCCCGCTGCTGGAGTCGTGGGCGCGCATCACCACCGACGCCATGCTGTTGGAGCTGTCCGACACCAACCGGCCGCTGCTGCGCCGCCTCCAGCGCGAGGCGAACGGGACCTTCCACCACACCATCAACGTCGCCAACCTGGCGGAGGCCGCGTGCCACGCCATCGGCGCCAACTCGCTGCTGGCGCGGGTGGGGGCGTACTACCACGACATCGGCAAGGTCGCCAAGCCGCAGTACTTCATCGAGAACCAGCCCCGCGGACGGAACCCCCACGACAAGCTGAAGCCCGCCATGAGCGCGGCCATCGTGCGCAGCCACGTGGTGGAGGGGCTGCGGCTGGCCGACGAGGCGCGCCTCCCCCCGTCGGTGAAGGCGTTCATCCGCGAGCACCACGGGACGCAGCAGATCTCCTTCTTCTACGAGAAGGCGAAGGAGGCGGATCCGGAGGGGACGTTGAACGTGCAGGACTTCACCTACCTGGGGCCCCGGCCGCGCAGCCGCGAGACCGCCGTGCTGATGCTGGCCGACTCGGTGGAGTCCGCCGCGCACGTCCTCCCCGACCCCACTCCGGACCGCCTGCGGGGCCTGGTGGAGCGCATCGTGGCCGGCAAGGTGGCCTCCGGGCAGCTGGACGACTCTCCGCTGACGCTGCGCGACCTCCAGACGGTCAAGGAGCAGCTCGCCCGCGTCCTGGCGGGGATGTACCACCACCGCATCGACTACCCGACGGCGCCCCAGCCCGCCCCGGGCGGCGAGGCGGCGCCCGCGGTGCCCGAGGAGGTCCCGTCCCGTGGCTGAGCCGCCGGCGCGGGGCGTGGAGGTGGAGGTGGGCCTGGGGGAGGGCGTCGCCTCCCCGGTGGACGCGGCGGCCGTGGAGCGCGCCGTGCGCGCGACGCTCCTCGCCGAGGGTCACGCGGCGGGCGAGGTGTCGGTGGCCCTGCTGGCCGACCCGGCGATGGTGGAGCTGAACTGCGAGTACCTGGGCCACGACCGCCCCACCGACGTGATCTCCTTCGCGCTGCACGGCGACGGCGAGCCGCCCCTGGGCGACGTGTACCTGGGGGTGGAGCAGGCGCTCCGGCAGGCGGAGGAGCTGGGGGTGGACCCCGGCGAGGAGCTGCTCCGCCTGACGGTGCACGGGACGCTGCACGTCCTGGGCTGGGACCACCCCGAGGGGGAGGAGCGGCTCGGCTCCGACATGTTCCGCCGCCAGGAGGAGATCCTGCGCGGCCTCCTCGGCTCCGGGGAGCTCCGCGGGTGAGCACCACCACCCCGGCGCCGCCCCCCGCGGCGGACCCCCTCGACCGCCTGCACGAGCTGCTCTCGGCCGGCGACGACGCCGCGCTCGGCGCCTTCCTCTCCGACTTCCACGCCCCGGACCTCGCCGACCTGCTGGAGGCGCTGGACGAGGAGGACCGCGCCCGCGTGGTGGCCGTGCTGGCCGAGGACCCGGCCCTCGCCGCGGAGACGCTGGCAGAGATGGAGTGGGAGGAGCACCCGGAGGAGTCGCTCGCCGCCCTCCAGCCGGAGCAGATGGCGGCGGTGCTCGCGCAGCTCTCCGACGACGACGCAGCCGACATGATCGGCGAGCTGGACCCGGAGGAGCAGGACCGGGTCCTCGCCGCCCTCTCCCTGGAGGAGGCCGGGGAGATCCGGCAGCTCCTGGAGTACGACGAGGAGTCCGCCGGCGGCATCATGACCACCGAGCTGGTCTCGGTGCTGGAGTCGCTGAGCGCGGCGGAGGCCATCGAGGAGGTGCGCAGGCAGGGACAGGAGATCGGCGACTTCTACACCATCTTCGTGGTGGACGAGGGGAACTGCCTGCGCGGCACCCTCTCGCTCCAGGCGCTGGTGATCGCCCCACCCGGGGCCCGGGTGGCGGACCTGGTGGAGGAGGTGGTCTTCAGCGTCTCCCCCGACACCGACCAGGAGCACGTGGGGCGGGCGCTCGCCCGCTACAACCTGACCGCGGTGCCGGTGGTGGACGCCGAGGGGCACCTGCTGGGGCGGATCACCTTCGACGACGTGATCGACGTCATCGAGGCGGAGACCACCGAGGACATCCTCAAGTTCGGCGGCGTCTCCGAGGAGGAGGAGATCCGCGGCGGCTGGTGGGACGCCGTGCGCTCGCGCCTCCCCTGGCTCTTCCTGAACCTGGTGACCGCGTCCTTCGGCGCGGGGGTGGTGCTGTACTTCGAGGAGACCATCGCCCAGCTCGCCATCCTGGCCGTGCTGATGCCCGTGGTCGCCGGGATGGGCGGCAACACCGGGACCCAGTCGCTCGCCGTGACCGTGCGCCGCCTGGCCCTCTCGCAGGAGAGCCCGGAGCAGCGCTGGAGCATCGTGGGGAAGGAGCTGCTGGTGGGGCTGGGGAACGGGCTCGCCATCGGGCTCACCGTGGCCATCCTGGCGGTGGTGGTGCGCGGCGACCCGCGGCTGGGGCTGGTGGTGATGATGGCCATGTGGATGAACCTGACCGTGGGGAGCTTCGCCGGGGCGTTCGTCCCCATCGTGCTGGAGCGCCTGCGGGTGGACCCGGCCATCGCCTCGTCCATGTTCGTGACGGCCCTCACCGACATGGTGGGCTTCATCCTCCTGCTGGGGCTGGCGACGCAGATCCTCCTCTAGGCCGCGTCCCCGGGGACCGATACTCCGGGTGTCCACGAAGCCGAACCGCTCCCCGTCTTCGGTGTATCTTCGCGAATGCTTTCCGAGCTCCGCATCCGCAACTTCGCGCTGATCGACCAGCTCTCCGTCCGCCTCGGCCCCGGGCTCAACGTGCTCACGGGCGAGACCGGGGCGGGGAAGTCGATCATCGTCGGGGCGCTCTCGCTCCTGCTGGGCGAGCGCGCCTCCGCGGACGTGGTCCGCGCCGGGTCCGACCGCGCCACGGTGGAGGGGGTCTTCGAGACCGCCGGGCGCGACGACATCGCCCGCTTCCTGGACGAGCGCGGCGTGGAGCCGGAGGACGGGGTGGTGGTGCTGAAGCGCGAGGTCGCCGCCGAGGGACGGAGCCGCGCCTGGATCAACGGCTCCCCCACCACGGCCACCGTGCTGGGCGAGCTGGGGCGCGCGCTGGTGGACCTGCACGGGCAGCACGAGCACCAGACGCTCCTGCGCCGCGAGGAGCAGCGCGCCATCCTGGACGCGTACGCCGGGGCCGGGGAGCTGGCCGCGCAAGTGGCCGGGGCGCACGCGGCCGTCGTGGGCGCGCGCCGCGACGTCGCCGAGCTGGAGCGGCGCCGCCGCGAGGCCGCCCAGCGGGTGGACTTCCTCCGCTTCCAGCTGGAGGAGATCGAGGGCGCGAAGCTGCGCGCCGACGAGGAGGAGGAGCTGGACGCCGAGGCCAGCCGCCTCACCCACGCCGAGGAGCTGACCGCCATCTCCGGGAGCCTGCACGAGGCGGTCGCGGGGGGGAGCTCCGCGCTGGTGTCGCGCCTGGGGAGCCTGCAGCGCGCGCTCGACCAGCTCATCCGCATCGACCCGGCGCAGGGCGGGCTGCAGGAGCTGTACGACACCGCCTACTACTCCCTCCAGGAGCTGGGGGAGCGCATCGAGGAGTACGCCCGCTCGGTGGAGCACGACCCCGAGCGGCTGGAGGAGATCCGCCGCCGCCAGGACCTCTTCTTCCGCCTGAAGACCAAGTACGGGCCGGAGCTGGCCGACGTGATCGAGACCGGCCGGAAGGCGCGCGGCGAGGTGGACCTGCTGGAGGGCGCCTCGTTCGAGCTGGAGGAGCTGCAGCGGCGGGAGCGCGAGGCCGGCGAGGAGCTGGGGCGGCTCGCGGCGGAGCTGAGCAGGCGGCGCGCGAAGGCCATGACCGCGCTGGCGAAGGAGGTCAACGCCGTGCTCCCCGAGCTGGGGATGGACGGCGGACGTTTCGAGGCGACCGCCCTGCCGCTCCCCGCGGCCGGCGCGCACGGCGCCGAGGAGGTGGAGTTCCGCGTCTCCCTGAACAAGGGCTTCGACCCCAGGCCCATCGCGCAGGTGGCCTCGGGGGGCGAGCTGGCGCGGGTGATGCTCGCCCTCAAGACCATCCTGGCGCGCCTGGACTCCGTGCCGACGCTGATCTTCGACGAGGTGGACACCGGGATCGGCGGGCGGGTGGCGCTGCAGGTGGGCGACAAGATGCGGGCGGTGGCGGGGAGCCACCAGGTGTTCGCCATCACCCACCTGCCGCAGATCGCCTCGCGGGCGCACCAGCACCTGCTCGTGGTCAAGCGCGAGAAGGCCGGCCGCACGACCACGGAGGTGCAGGCGCTGGACGAGACCACCCGGGTGCAGGAGATCGCCCGCATGCTGGGCGGGGACCCCGAGAGTGCCGTCTCGCTGGAGCACGCCCGGGAGCTGCTGGAGCGCGGCGGGGTCGGGGTGGGCTGATTCGCTGAGGCTGGGGGGCCGCTCCGGAGCCGGACGGTACGGCTGTCCGTCTCCTGCGCGGGCGCCGGGAGCCCCGCGGAACGGCTGCGGGTCTCCCGACGCCGGAGCGAGCCTCGCCAAAC
>DATABU010000238.1:0-1819 GCA_036259415.1 Longimicrobiaceae bacterium | reverse complement strand
GCGCCGAGCGGCAGCGCCGCGCCCGCCCCGACCGTCCCGGAGAGAACCCATGAGCAGCGGCAGCTACGAGGGCCCGGAGCGGGTCGCCGTCGTCGGGATGGCCTGCCGCTTCCCGGGAGCCCCCGACGTGGAGGCGTTCTGGCGGAACCTGCGCGAGGGTGTGGAGTCCATCGCCGCCTTCACCCCGGAGGAGCTGCTGGAGGGGGGGACCGACCCCGCCCTGCTTCGCCACCCGGACTTCGTCCCGGCGTACGGCCACCTGGAGGGCGCGGACCTCTTCGACGCGGAGTTCTTCGACCTCCCCCCGCGCGAGGCGGAGCTGATGGACCCGCAGCACCGCCTCTTCCTGGAGCAGGCGTGGGCGGCGCTGGAGCACGCCGGCCTGGACCCCTCCACCTTCCCCGGTCCCGTGGGCGTATTCGCCGGCTCGGGGATGAACAGCTACCTGCTGCACCTGGTGGCGCGCCACGGAGCCGCGGCGGGCGACCTGCTCCAGAACCGAATCCGCGGCGACAAGGACTTCCTGGCGACGCTGGCCTCGTACAAGCTGGACCTGCGCGGCCCCAGCCTCTCCGTGCAGACGGCGTGCTCCACCTCGCTGGTGGCGGTGCACCTGGCCTGCCAGAGCCTGCTGGACTTCCAGTGCGACGCGGCGCTGGCCGGCGGGGTGGCCGCGGGGGCGCCGCTGCGGGGCGGCTACCTGGCGCGCGAGGGGGTGTTCTCGCGCGACGGGCACTGCCGCGCCTTCGACGCCCGCGGCTCGGGGACGGTGGGCGGGAGCGGCGTGGGGGTGGTGGTCCTCAAGCGCCTCTCCGACGCCCTGGCCGACGGCGACCGCGTCCACGCCGTGATCCTGGGCTCCGCCGTGAACAACGACGGCGCCGCCAAGGTGGGGTACAGCGCCCCCGGCGTGGACGGGCAGGTGGAGGTGGTCGCCCTCGCGCACGCCGTCGCCGACGTCCCGCCGGAGACCGTCACGCTGGTGGAGGCGCACGGCACCGCCACGCCCATGGGCGACCCGGTGGAGGTGGCCGCGCTCGCCCGCGCCTTCGCCACGGGGGAGCGGGGGTTCTGCGCGCTGGGGTCGGTGAAGACCAACGTCGGCCACCTGGACGCCGCCGCGGGCGTGGCGAGCCTGATCAAGGCCGTGCTGGCGCTGGAGCACGGGGAGATCCCCCCCTCGCTGCACTTCACCGAGCCCAACCCGGCCATCCCCTTCGCGAGCACCCCCTTCTACGTCGCCGACCGGCTCCTCCCCTGGACGCCGCCGGCGGGGACGCCGCGCCGCGCGGGGGTCTCGTCCTTCGGGGTGGGCGGGACCAACGCGCACGTGGTGCTGGAGGAGCCGCCCCCGTCCCCCGCCGCGGCTCCCGCGGACGGAGAGGCGGAGGAGCTGCTGGTCCTCTCCGCGCGCACCCCGGAGGCGCTGGACCGGCTGGCCGCCGCCACCGCGGAGCGCCTGGAGCGCGGCGGCGCGCCGTCGCTCGCCGACGCGGCGTTCACCCTCCAGCGGGGGCGCCGCGCCTTCCCCTGGCGGCGCGCGCTGGTGGCCGCGGACACGGCGGAGGCTGCGGCGCTGCTGCGCGCCGGCGACCCGGTCCGGGCGTCCACACACCTCGCCGCGGAATCCGACCCGGGGGTGGCGTTCCTGTTCTCGGGGCTGGGGACGCAGTACCGGGGGATGGGCCGCGGGCTGTACGAGCGCGAGCCCGCCTTCCGGGCGGCCATGGACCGCTGCTTCGCCGTGCTCCGCGACGGTTGGGGGATGGACCTGCGCGGAGCACGGCGAAGCAGCGGTCCATGGCCGCCCGGAAGGCGG
>DATABU010000237.1:0-4130 GCA_036259415.1 Longimicrobiaceae bacterium | reverse complement strand
GCGGTGAGGGGGGTCCTCGCCGTCCTGCTCGCCCCCGGCGGAGCAGGCGGCGGCGAGCAGGACGGCGAGGACCCGCCTCACCGCTCCCCCCCGGAGGGGCGGGCGCGGCGGGCGGGCTGCTGGGCGTGGCCGGGGCGCATCTCCCAGAGCACGTTGAGGATGCGCCACTGGCCGTCCACCCGGGCCAGGTGCATGTAGTCGATCCAGCCGTCGGCGTCCGCCCGGACGCTGGCGGTGTTCTCGTACACGTCCAGGATGCGGACGTCCTTGCGCTGCTTCTCCGGCGGGGTGTCCAGGCCGGCGCCGCCGTGCGCGCCGCTCACCAGCTGGTCGGCGCTCATTTCGTGCACCGCGCTGCGGCCCGTCCGCGGGTCGGGCCGGACGATGCGCTTGGCCAGCTGCGGGTGGACGGCGCGCGCCATCTGCGCGCCGTCGCCTGCGTACCACGCCTCGAAGTAGTCGAGCGCCGCGCGGCGGATCGCCGCCGAGTCGGCGGCGGACTGTGCGGGGGCCGCGCCCGGCAGCGCCAGGGCGAGGGGAAGCAGCAGGAGGATCTTCTTCATCGGGACGTCTCGGATCGGGGTGACGGTGCGTGGCGCGGCCGCTTCGCCGCGGTCCCACGCGCCGTAGGATACGGGGCCGGGTGAGCCGCGCCACGACGCCGGGACGGGACCCACCCACGCGGGGCGCGCTCCCCCGCCGCGGGGCTGGACGCGGCCTGGTGCGTTCGACCCATTGCGGAGCGGGCCGCCCCGCCCGCATCGTGGGCGAGCCGCCGTCCACCCGACCCACGCCGACCGGGGCCCCATGAGCGAGCAGACCGAGCGCATGCACCGCCTCTCCGCCTCCGCCGTGGTGGGGGCGCCCCCCGCGCGCGTCTGGGAGGTGCTGACCGACTACCGGGACGAGCACGCGCGCATCCTCCCCCGGCCCCCCTTCGGCTCGATGGAGGTGGAGCAGGGCGGGCGCGGGGCGGGCACCGTCATCCTGCTGGAGATGCGCGCCTTCGGGACCACCCGGACCACCCGCGGCTTCGTCACCGAGCCGGAGCCCGGCCGCTTCCTGGTGGAGAGCTACCCGGACGCCGGGATCGTCACCAGCTTCAGGGTCGACCCCGGCCCGCGCGACGGCGAGGCGGAAGTCACCATCGCCAGCGAGCTGCCGGCGCGCGGTGGGATCGCGGGGGTGCTGGAGCGCTGGATGGTCGGGCGCTTCCTGCGGGGCGTCTACGCCCGCGAGCTGGCGCAGCTGGACGCGCACGTGCGCGAGCACCCGCGGCGGGGCTGATCCGCCCCGGCGGCAGAGGTCTTGCGGGGTACGGGGCTCCGGCCGTTCCCCATCCACCGGTGCCGAGCATGTCGCGAGCGTTCGTGAAGGAAGACGCGGGGGAGCACGTCCCCCCGGGGCTCTTCGGGCTCCCGCCGCGGGACGACCCGGGGTTCGACGCCGCCACCCCCACGGCGGAGGCGGCCACCGGCTACCGCTGGGGCGAGCCGCGGCTCCGCCGGCACGTGCGCCGGCTCCTGGAGCAGGCGGAGGCGCTCCCCGAGGACGAGCAGGACCTGCGCTACATCCGCGTGGCGCGGCGCTTCCTGGAGGTGGCGTAGCTGCGGGGGACGGCGCGAGACCGGAACACTGCGGAGAGGGACGAGGATGGTACGCACCGGGACGGTGGAGACGATCGACGCGCGCGAGGAGGTCGCCAGCGCGCTCACGCACGGGCTGGGCGCGGTCGCCAGCGCCGCGGGGGGGGCGGTGCTCATCACCCTGGCGGCGCTCTTCGGCGACGCCTGGCAGGTGGTGGGCGCGTCGGTGTTCTGCGGCAGCATGGTGCTGCTCTACACCGCGTCCACGCTGTACCACGCCGCGCGCAGCCCGGCCGCCCGGGCAAGGCTGCAGGTGTTCGACCACTGCGCCATCTACCTGCTGATCGCCGGCACCTACACGCCGTTCACGCTGGTGGAGCTGCGGGGGGCCTGGGGGTGGTCGCTCTTCGGCGTGGTGTGGGGGCTGGCCGTGGCGGGCGTGGTGTTCAAGCTCTTCTGCACCGGCCGCTTCCGGCGCCTCTCCACCGCGATCTACCTGGCCATGGGGTGGCTGGTCGTGGTGGCGACGGGGCCGCTGCTGCGCACGCTGCCCGCCTCGACGCTGCTCTGGCTGGTGGCCGGGGGGCTCGCCTACACGGCCGGCACCTTCTTCTACCTGAGCCGCCGCGTGCCGTACGCGCACGCCATCTGGCACCTGTTCGTGCTGGGCGGCAGCGTGTGCCACTTCGTGGCCGTGCTCACCCGGCTCCTCCCTTCGGGGGGGAGCTGACCGCCGCCCGGCGCGGGGAGGGCGGTGCCTCCTGCGCGCCGGGCCGACGCGCGGGTCATTCGGCCAGGGCTCCCTGCACGCGGATCTCCTGCAGAACGCAGGGCCGCTCGAAGGTGCCGCAGGCGTCGTCGCCGGACGCCGCCTGGCGGAAGGCCAGCGCCGGGCTTGCCGGCTTCGGCTCGGGCTTGGCTTCCATGCCGCTGCCGCAGGCGGCCAGGGCGACGGCGAAGAGAACGAGCGCGGGGGTGGTGAGCGCGCGGGGTCGAGAGGTCATGGTACCGCTCCTTGCTTCGTGTTTCGGACTCCGGGAATGCGTGGTCACGCGCCCTCTCCGAAAGCCAGAGGCGTGCCCGTTTCGGGTCGCAGCGCAAGTGGTTTCACCGCAGTGAGTTCGGGGGATCGAGACCGGCCGGTCCCGCCTCCCGCGCGTTCCGATTCCGGGAGCGGGTGTCCGGTTTCGCACACCGGGTTCCTGGAGGCCGGCGGGCGCCGGCTGGAGTACGCCTGGCACGGCCCGCCGCCGGACGAGGCCCCCACGCTGGTCTTCCTGCACGAGGGGCTGGGGTGCGTCTCGCTCTGGCGCGACTTCCCGGCCCGGCTGGCGGACGCGACCGGGTGCGGGGCGCTCGTCTACAGCCGCGCCGGATACGGGCGCTCCGACCCAGTGCCGCTCCCGCGCCCCGTGAGCTTCATGCACGACGAGGCGCTGCGGGTGCTCCCGGAGGTGCTGGACGCGGCGGGAGTGCGCGAGGCGGTGCTGGTGGGCCACAGCGACGGCGCCTCCATCGCCCTGGTGCACGCGGGGAGCGGGCGCGCGGAGCGGGTGCGCGCGCTGGTGCTGGAGGCGCCGCACGTGTTCGTGGAGGACGTCTCGGTGGCGAGCATCGCCGCCATCGGCCGGGCCTACCGCGAGACGGAGCTGCGCGCGAGGCTGGCGCGCCACCACGGAGAGAACGTGGACTGCGCCTTCCTGGGGTGGAACGGGGTGTGGCTGGACCCGGACTTCCGCGGCTGGAACGTCGAGGAGTACCTTCCGCGCGTCGCCGTCCCCGTGCTGGTCGTCCAGGGCGAGGCGGACGAGTACGGCACCCTCGCCCAGGTGGAGGCGGTCCGCCGGCAGGCCGGCGGGCCCGTGGAGACGCTGGTCCTTCCCGGCGCGGGCCACTCGCCGCACCGGGACGCGCCGGAGGCGGTGCTGGAAGCCATGGCGGGGTTCGTCGGCAGGGCCGCCGGCGGAGACCGCGAGACCATCAACCGAGACCGTTGAGGAACCATGCCCGACGCACGAGCGCTGTTCGCCGACTTCGACCAGGAGATGGCCACCACCCGGACGCTGCTGGAGCGCGTCCCCGAGGACCGGGCCGGGTGGGCGCCGCACCCCAAGTCCACCACCCTGGGCGGCCTCGCCACGCACATCCCCGCGCTGGTGGGGCTGGCGGCCACCGCCATGGTCACGGAGGAGGTGGACATGAACCCGCCGGGGGGAGGCGGCTACACGCCGCCGGGCTTCACCACCACGGCCGCCCTGCTGGCCGAGTTCGACGCCCAGGTGGCGAAGGCGCGCGCCGCCATCGATGCGGCTTCGGACGAGGAACTGCAGGTGCCCTGGTCGCTCAAGACCGGCGGCCACACCATCTTCACCATCCCGCGCGCCGCGGTGGTCCGCTCCATGGTCATCAACCACGTGGTGCACCACCGCGGCCAGCTGAGCGTGTACCTGCGCCTCAACGACGTGCCGCTCCCCTCCATCTACGGACCCACCGCGGACACGGCCGCGGGCGCGTAGGCCCGGACGCGCGGCCCCGGGCTTGCGG
>DATABU010000236.1:0-2700 GCA_036259415.1 Longimicrobiaceae bacterium | reverse complement strand
TGGTCGCGCGCGACCTCCTCGGCGCCCTCGTCGTGTCGGAGACGGGCGGGAAGCGGTGCGTGGGCGTGGTGGTGGAGACCGAGGCGTACACCGGCCCCGAGGACGAGGCGTCGCACGCGGCCGAGCGCTTCGGCAGGACGGCGCGCAACGCGGCGATGTTCGGCCCGCCGGGGATCGCGTACGTGTACCGCATCTACGGGCTGCACTGGTGCCTGAACGCGGTCACCGGTCCCGCGGACTTCGGCGCGGCGGTCCTGATCCGCGCCGCGCGACCCCTCGCCGGTGTCGAGGCGATGCGCGGGCGGCGCCCCGGCCGCCCCGACCGCGAGCTGCTGCGCGGCCCGGGGAACCTCTGCCGGGGGCTGGGGGTCGGCAGAGAGCACGACTTCCATCCGCTCCGGCTGCCGCCGCTCTGGCTGGCGGAGGGGGAGGCGGTCCCCGACGCGCGGGTCGCGGTGGGGCCGCGGATCGGGATCACGCGGGCGGCCGGGGCGCCGCTCCGCTTCTGGGTCGCGGGCGACCCGCACGTGTCCAGGTAGGGGCGAGATGCACGACAGGGACGACCTGATGGAGTTCGCGGTGCGCCTCGCCGGGGGCGCCGGCGCGGTCACGCTGGACCACTTCGGAAGCGCCGCGGTGGAGCTCAAGGGCGACGGGACCGAGGTCACCGCCGCGGACCGCGCCGCCGAGGAGTTCATGCGCGAGGCGCTCCGCGAGGCGTTCCCCGACGACGGGATCCTGGGCGAGGAGGGCGACGACGTGCCCTCGCGGAGCGGCCGCCGCTGGGTGGTGGACCCCATCGACGGGACGCGCTCCTTCTCCTGCGGCGTCCCCCTCTACGGCGTGCTGGTCGCGCTGGAGGAGGAGGGGCGCTCCGTGCTGGGGTGCTGCCACTTCCCCGCGCTCGGCGAGACGCTGGTCGCCGCGCGAGGGGCGGGGGCCTGGCACAACGGGCGGCCGGCGCGGGTGTCCGCCTGCGACGACCTGGCCGCGGCGCGCGTGACCACCTCCGGCCTGGAGTACTGGCGCGACCGCTCCAGCGACGCGGACCGGGCCGGCTTCGACCGGCTGGTGCGGGCGACCCGCTTCTGCCGCACCTGGGGCGACGCGTACGGCTACTTCCTGGTGGCGGTCGGCCGGATGGACCTGTACGTGGACCCCATCTGCGGCGCGCACTGGGACATCGCGCCCATGGGTCCCATCTTCGAGGAAACGGGGGGGCGGCTCACCACCTTCGCCGGCGAGGCGATCTCCCCCTGGAGCACCGTGGCCGGGGGCAACCCGGCGCTGCAGGAGGCCGCCGCGCGCGTGCTTCGCGGCGGGTAGGCCGGCTGGAACGGCGCTTGCCGCTCCTCCCCGCGGCCCGGACGCGGGGTCCGGGCCGGCCACGAGACCCGGGAGGAACGATGTCGGTCTACAAGTCGCTGGAACTGGTGGGGACCTCCGCGCAGAGCTTCGATGACGCCGCGCGCGTCGCGGTGAAGCGCGCGGGCGAGTCCATGCGGGACATGGAGTGGATGGAGGTCGTGGAGCAGCGCGGCTACATCAAGGGCGGGGAGATCAACGAGTACCAGGTGAAGGTGCGCGTCTGGTTCAAGCTGGAGGAGGGCGCCCACTGAGGCCGGGTCCGGCCGGGCCTGGTTTGGACGGCGGGTTCGGGCGTGCCCCTCGCTGGCGCTCGGGTCGGGCTGCGGGCGCCCAGGCGGGGGCGGGTCCTCGCAATCCGGTTCGCCCGGTTCTCGTAGGGGGCCCCGCCGCGCCGGCGCCACACGGGCCGCATCCCCAGGCGGGGTGCGGCCCGTCGGCATGACGGCATCGCCCCGGAGCAGAGCGTCCCCTTTGCGACCGGCTTTTGCGGAAGGGGAGTCGAGCCCATGTTCCAATCATGACCCGACCGCGCGTCTACGTAGAATCGACCATCCAGAGCCTCTACTTCGAGATCCGCTCGTCGCCCGACATGATCGCCCGTCGGGAGTGGACCCGGCAGTGGTGGGCGGTCGCGGCGGATCGCTATTCGCTGGTCACCAGCCCGGCCGTGCTCGATGAACTCGCTGGGGGCGACGCGGCCCGCAGCGCCGAGAGGTTGGAGCTGGTCCGGGACCCCGCGATCGACGAGATCCGCGAGGTGCGGCAACGCATCTCGGCGCGCTTCGCGCACGATCCGCGCGTCTGGTGGAGTACTTCGTGGAGCTGCAGGAGCAGTATCGTGACCGGCTCGTGGACCGGGCCCCCGACGAGGATGCCGGCCAGACTGCAGCTTAGCCGTCCGTAAGAGCGTGGGTATATTGTGGGGCAGTAGAGCATCGAAGCCTTGGGCCTGAGTCGCAGGCCGTCCGTCCGCTAATTCCCCAGCACGCACGCCCCAGTTTACGCTGGTATTGACTTTCGATACAACGAAGCGCATCATATCGAAACTCGATACTAGTCTCCGAAAATCAAATGCCACCGCACGCATCCAACGACATCCTTCGAGGTACGCTCGACCTCCTGATCCTGAAGGCGCTTTCGCTGGAGCCCATGCACGGGTGGTCGATCGCACAGCGGCTGGAGCAGCTCTCCGGCGACGCGCTACGCGTGGGAGCGGGATCACTCTACCCCGCGCTCCAGCGCCTGGAAGAGCGTGGGCTGCTGGTGAGTGAATGGGGGGTTACCGAGGAGCACCGCCGGGCCAAGTACTACAAGCTGACTGCGGCGGGCCGC
>DATABU010000235.1:0-3063 GCA_036259415.1 Longimicrobiaceae bacterium | reverse complement strand
CCGCCCGGCCCCGTTCAGCGCAGCATCAGCGGTAGGTCACTGCGTCCCGCTGCCGTACACCCGGTTCGCGTCGTCCAGGCGCCGATAGCGGTCGCGCAGCTCCGTCTGGCGCGAGACCAGCGGCACCTCGCGCCCGCCGATGAAGACGTGCTCCACCTCGGTCAGGAACTCGAACGGGTCGCCGTCCCACACCACCACGTTCGCGGTCTTCCCCGGGGCGAGGGAGCCGTGGGTGTCGGCGACGCCCCAGATCTGCGCGGGGTAGAGGGTGACCGCCCGCAGCGCCTCCTCGTAGGGGAGCCCGTAGGCCACCGCGTTCCCCGCCTCCTGGCGGACGTTGCGGGCGTTGTGGGTATCGCCGGTGGTGATGGCCACCTGTACGCCGGCCCGGCGGAGGAGCGCCGCGTTGTCGTAGCGGGCCCCCAGCCGCTCGAAGCTCGCCGGGAGGTTCTGGAGCACCTTGACGATCACCGGGACGCGGGCGCGCGCCAGCTCGTCGGCCACGATCCACCCCTCGGTGGCGCCCTGCACGATCAGCTTCAGGCCGTACTCGTCGGCCATGCGCAGCGCGGTGCGGATGTCGCTGGCCCGGTGCGCCTCCACCACCAGCGGGAGGCGCCCCTGCAGCACCGGCTGCATGGCCTGGAGGTCAAGCCGGCTGGCCGCGAACTCGCGCGTGGCGCCGCGCTCGAAGTCGCCGCGGCGCTGCTGGTAGGCGCGGGCGTCCTCCAGCAGCTCGCGCAGACGCAGCGTGGCCCCGCCGCGGGAGCCGCCGCTGGCGCTCTCCACCCCCTCGCCCAGCGTGGCGTACATCGCCACCGGGCTCTTCACCAGCATGTCGCGCCCGTCGTCGCCGGCCAGGTCGATCACCACGCCCTGCCCGGTGACCAGCCCGTTGCCCCCCGGCGCGGAGACCGCGGTGGTCACCCCGGCGATGCGGGTCACGGGGATGACCATGGAGCGCGGGTTCAGGCCGTCGGCGACGTTGAAGGCCGCCATGATGCGGTCCTGGTCCTGGTCGGAGAGCGCGTAGTCGTTGGTCCCGGGGATGCTCCCCACCTCGGTCAGGCCGGTGCGGGTGTGCGACTCGAAGAGCCCGGGGGTGACGCGCTTGCCGCGCGCGTCGACGCGGCGCGCCCCCGCGGGGACGGCTACGTCGCGCCCCACGGCGGCGATGCGTCCGTCGCGGATCAGCACGGTGCCGCCCTCGATGGGGGCGCCGGTCATGGTGTGGACGGTGCCGCCCTCGATGGCGACCACGCCCTGCGCGGCGAGCGGCGCGGCGGCCAGCAGGGCCGCGGCCGCGAGCGGGATAGCGTTCTTCATCACCGTGCCTCCGCCGGAAGGATGCCCAGCTCGAAGTCCATCACCGGCTGCCGGGACGGATCGTTGCGGTCGAAGAGCAGCGCGCCGTCCACGAACACCTTCTCGGCGCGGCTGTAGACGCTGAAGGGGTTCCCGGACCAGACCACCACGTCGGCCTGCTTGCCGGGCTCCAGGGTGCCCACCCGGTCCTGGATCCCCAGCGTCCAGGCGGCGTTGGCGGTGATCCAGCGGAGCGCGTCGTTCTGGCTGATCTCGATTCCGGCGCGGCGGCCGGCGGCCATGGCCTTGGCGGCCTCCTGGTTGAGGCGCTGGATCCCCCCCTCGTCGTCGGAGTGGACCACGGCGCGGGCGCCCGCGTCGTGCACCAGCGCGATGTTGGCGTCCATGCCGTCCAGCGCCTCCATCTTGAAGCCCCACCAGTCGGCCCAGAGCGAGCCGGAGATCGAGTCGCGGGCCATGAGGTCGCGCACCTTGTACGCCTCCACCCCGTGGTGGAAGGAGCGGATCTGGTAGCCGAACTCCTTCGCGATGTCGATCATCTGCGCCATCTCGTCGGCGCGGTAGCAGTGGTTCTGCACCAGGATGTCGCCGCGCAGCACCCCGGCCAGCGTCTCCATCTCCAGGTCGCGGTTGGGCACCTTGTCCGCGGGGCGGCCCTGCCGCTCCCAGTCGTCCCACTGCTTGCGGTAGCGCTCGGCGCTGATCCAGGCGGCGCGGTAGCCGGCCACGTTGCCCATGCGGGTGGACGGGGCCCGGCCGCGACCCCCGTAGACGCGCTTGGGGTTCTCGCCGCAGGCCATCTTCAGCCCGTACGGGGCGCCGGGGAACTTCATCGCCTGCACGGTGCGGGCGGGGACGTTCTTGAGCACCACGCTGCGGCCGCCCACCAGGTTGGCGGAGCCGGGGAGCACCTGGAGCGTCGTGATCCCGCCGGCGAGCGCCCGCGCGAAGCCCGGGTCCTGCGGCCAGACCGAGTGCTCCACCCACACGTCCGCGGTGACCGGGTCGGACATCTCGTTCCCGTCGGAGTGCGCGTCCACCGAGGGGCTGGGGTACGCCCCCAGGTGCGAGTGGGTGTCGATGATCCCCGGGGTGACGTACTTGCCCGAGGCGTCGACCACCGCCGCGTCCGCCGGGGCGTCCACCGTGGCCCCCACGGCGACGATCTTCCCGTCGGCCATGAGCACCTGCCCGTTGGGGATGATCTCCCCCGCGGCGGTCATCACGGTGCCCCCGCGGATGAGCGTGGGCCGCGACGGGAACGGCGTGTAGGTGGACGGGAAGGGGACCGGCGCGGCCGGGGCCTGCGACGCGGAGGCGGGCTCCGGCGACGACGCCGGCCTCCCCCCCTGCGCGCAACCGGCCGCCGCGGCCGCGAGCACGAGCGCGGACAGCGCACGCTTCATGTGGGCTCACTCCTGTTGCGAAGAAGACGGTGTTCGGACGGTCGGGGCAACGTACTCCGCCGCTCGCCCGCGGGTCAAGGCCGGGTTCTTGACGGCGGGATTGGGCGTGCCCCTCGCTGGCGCTCGGGTCGGGCTGCGGCTCCGTAGGGCAGCAAACTACGCTGCCCTACGGAGGCGAGCCCCGCGGAAACAGCCCCGCGGGTCTCGCCGCTTCGCGCTCGCATCCCTCACGCGGGCCACCAGGCGGGGGCGGACCCCCTCACCCCCCGGCCCCCTCTCCCCGCAAGGGGGAGAGGGGGAAAAGACCACGGCGGAACGGCGTCGAAGCGCG
>DATABU010000234.1:0-1938 GCA_036259415.1 Longimicrobiaceae bacterium | reverse complement strand
GGGGTGGGGGGGGACGCCACCGGCATCGTGCTCGGGGGCGTCGGCGCGGGCGTGGGGGGCGAGCTGCGGGGGATCGCCGTCTCGGCCGGCGGGGTGGGGGTCGGGGGCTCCGCCAGGGGCGTCAAGGTCGCGGGAATCGGGATCGGCGCCGGCGGCGACATGACCGGGGTGCAGGTGGCGGGCGTCGGGATGGGCGCGGGGGGCACGCTCCGCTGGGTCAGCGTCGCGGGCGTGGGGATCGGCGCCGGCCGCATCGAGGGGCTGGCGGCCGCCGCCGCGGTGGGCGCGCAGGAGACGAGCGGCATCGTGCTCGCGCCCGCCTACTTCCGCATCGTGGACGGGGGCGAGGCGCGCGGGGTCAACCTCAGCGCCTGGAACGACGTGCGCGGCACGCAGCGGGGGCTGGCCGTCGGCCTCTTCAACTACGCGCGCGTCCTGGACGGCGTGCAGGTGGGGCTGCTGAACTACGCGGGCAACAAGCCGCGCGGCACGCGCCTGCTGCCGCTGCTGAACTACGCCCGGGACCGCTGACGCTCCTTCCGCGGGAAAACGTGAAGCTTGACTTCGCGCCGCACGTGCTGAATATTCAGCACGTGCGGATTTTTCCGCATGTGCCCCGTCCACCCCGGCCCGCCTCCCGATGCCGACGCTCCCCACCGACCTGAGCCGCCGCGAGCGGCAGATCATGGACATCATCTACCGGCGCGGCCGCGCGGCCGCCGCCGAGGTGATGGACGACCTCCCCGACCCGCCCACGTACTCCGCCGTGCGCGCCGCGCTCCGGCTGCTGGAGGAGAAGGGGCTGCTCGCGCACGAGCAGGACGGGAAGCGCTACGTATACCTGCCCACCACGCCGCGCGGGCGGGCCCGCAGCAGCGCGCTGCGGCACCTGCTCCGCACCTTCTTCAACGGGAGCAGCGAGCAGGTGGTCAACGCGCTGCTGGAGGACGCGAAGCCTTCGGCCGCCGAGCTGGACCGCATGGCGAGGCTCATCGACGAGGCCCGCCGCAGGGAAGGAGGCGACGAATGACGCCCACGGCAATCGCCCTGGCCGCCCTGCTCCTGGACGCGGCTCTCCGCGGGAGCGTGCTCCTCCTCCTGGCCTGGGGCGCCACCCGCCTGGTCCGCCGCGCTCCCGCCGCCGCCCGCCACCTCGTGTGGTGCGCCGCGCTCGGCGGCGTGGTCCTGCTGCCCGTGCTGGGCGCGGTGGTTCCCCGCTGGCGCGTGCTCCCGGCCGCGGCGCGCGTGCCGGCGATGGACGCCCCGACGCTCTCCGCTCCGGCCGCTCCCGCCGCGTCGTACCCGGCGACCGACGTCGTGCCGGCTCCGCTCCCGTCGTCCGTGGGGGAGGTGGCGACCGCGCCCTCCGTTCCGGCCGCGATGCGGCCGGAGTCCCCCGGCGCTCCCGACTGGCGTGTGCTCCTGCTCCTGGCCTGGGCGGCGGGCGCGTTGCTGCTCGTGCTGCGGCTGGGGTACGGTCTGGCGCGGGTGTGGTGGCTGGAGCGCAGGGCGACGGAGATCACCGACGACGCGTGGGTGCGCACGGTGGACGGGCTCGCCCGGAGGCTGCGGGTGGGGCGCATCGTGACCCTGCTGCGCGGGCCCGGCGCCACCGTCCCCATGACCTGGGGGTGGATCCGCCCCGTGGTGCTCCTCCCGGAGGAGGCGGACGCGTGGGACGACGAGCGCCGCACGGCGGTGCTCGCCCACGAGCTGGCGCACGTGCGCCGCTGGGACGCGCTCACGCAGTGGGTGGCCCACCTGGCGACGGCGCTCTTCTGGTTCAACCCGCTGGTGTGGGTGGCGTGCAGCAGGCTCCGCGAGGAGCGCGAGCACGCCTGCGACGACGCGGTGCTCGCCATGGGGACGCAGCCCACGCGCTACGCCGACCACCTGCTGCAGATCGTCCGCACGCTGGGCCCCTCCACGGTGCCCAGC
>DATABU010000233.1:0-4933 GCA_036259415.1 Longimicrobiaceae bacterium | reverse complement strand
GAGCGGAGTACTTCCAGAAGCAGGACCGGGACAAGGCTGCGCGGCAGCTCGTTCGCCGGCTCCGGAATCTGGGCTATGAGGTCGAACTGAACCGGGCAGCCTGACCCCAGCTCTGGAGCCCAGTTTCTATTCAGGGATGCGCGCCCGGCAGGGCCGAGACCCGACAGCAGTTCCGTCGGGGCTCGGCTGCGTTGGGCAGCGTTGTTTGCTGCCCTACGCAGCGCGCAGCCCGACCCGAGCGCCAGCGAGGGGCACGCCCAAGTCAGCAGTCGTATTCAGTCCCGCTCCAGCGTCCAGGTGATGGGCAGCGTGATGACCACCCGCACCCCGCGCCCCCCGATCTTCGCGGGGGTGAACCTGAACTTCTCCGCCGCCTTCAGCGACGGCTCCTCGAAGCCGGCGTGCGTGGCCGACACCACCGTCACGCTCCCGGGCTCCACCCTCCCCTCCCCGTCCACCACCAGCCGGAGCTGCGCCTGCCCGGTGATGCCGGCGTCCCGCAGCAGCGGCGGATAGGTGCGCTGCAGCAGGCGCCGCATCTCCGCCGCGTTGCGAAGGGCGGGGCGCTGCTCCACCAGCTCGGGCGTGTAGAGGTCGCCCGTGCCGCCGGCCCCGGCGTCCACCGGCGCGCCAGGCATGGACGGCGCGTCCGGGTCGCCGTCCGGGGAGCCGGGCCGGCCGATCCCGTCCACCGCCGACGGGCTGACGGGCACGTCGGAGGGGCTGTACTCCGGGAGCCGCGACGGGATCTCGCGCGGGGGATCCGGCATCACCACGGCCTCGCCGCGAGGCACCGGGACCCGGGGGAGCTCCGCGGGCCGGAGCCGCGGCTGCTCGGGGGGCGCCGGCGGCAGGACGCGGGGCGGCTCCGGCTCCAGCCAGGTGATGTGCGGCTCGTCCAGGGGGCGCACCGGCTCCGGCCGGCCATGGGACGCGACCAGCGCCCCAGCGACCAGGAGCGCGTGCGCGCCGAGCGAGGCGGCGATGGTGGTGGGGCTGAGGATCCGGCGCCTGCGGCCGCTGGCGATCTTGGAGAACATGCGGCACCATCCCTTGCGGAGGTGTACGGAAGCGGCCGGGCGGCCGGGGAGACGCGGGCGGAGGTGCGTCCGACAGGCGCGGCAACCGCCGTTCCCGGGCGGCTCCGTGGAGCCAAGCCGATCCGCCGCAGCGCCTTACCTCCGAACGGCGCAGTCCGGGCGGGCGCCGCTCGTCTGCCGGGGAGGACAGGCGCGCGGTGCGAAAAGAGGACAGGTGGGCCGGGTCAGTCCGGCGCCAGCCGGTAGACGCGGCCCGCGGCGGAGAGCAGGTACAGCTCCCCCGCGGCGTCCTCGCCGAAGGAGAGGACGCTGCCGACGTCGCCGAAGCCCCACTCCCGCCGGTCCGCCGCCTGCCCGCCCTGGTGGCGGAAGCTGCGCACCCACCCCCGGCAGTAGTCGGCGTAGAAGTAGTGCCCCCGGAGCGCGGGGATCCGCTGCCCGCGGTACACGTACCCGCCGGTGACGGAGCAGCCCTCGGAGTGCGGGTACTCCAGCACGGGGAGCACGAGCCCCGTACGGCTGCACCCCTCCGCCGGGCGGAAGCAGCGGCTCCCCTCCATCACGTTCCAGCCGAAGTTGAGCCCCGCGGCGCCGGCGGGGACCACGTTCACCTCCTCCACCGCGCTCTGCCCCACGTCGGCCAGGTAGAGCAGCCCCGCCTCACGGTCCCAGGCGAAGCGCCAGGGGTTGCGCACCCCCGTGGCCCACACCTCGCCGCGGGCGCCCGCCCGCCCCACGAACGGGTTGTCCGCGGGGATGGCGTAGGGGTCGCCGGCGTCCACGTCGATGCGGAGCACGGCCCCCAGCAGCGTCCCCGGGTCCTGCCCGTGCCCCTGCGGGTCGCCGCCGGAACCGCCGTCGCCCATCGCCACGTACAGCTTCCCGTCCGGCCCGAACGCCACCATCCCCCCGTTGTGGTTGGCGAACGGCTGCGGCACGTGGAGGATCGTCTTCGCCGAGGCCGGGTCGGCGCGGTTGCGGTCGGCGCTCACCCGGTAGCGCTCGACGCGGGTGTCGCCGCCGGGGTCGGTGTAGTCCACGTAGAAGTAGCCGTTGGCGGCGTACGACGGGTGGAAGGCGAGGCCCAGCAGCCCCCGCTCGCCGCCGCTGGAGACGCGGTCGGCGATATCCAGGAAGGGCGCGGGGAGGAGGGCGCCGTTCTCCACGACGCGGATGCGCCCCGGCTGCTCCACGATGAACAGGCGCGGGTCGGCGGGGGGAGCGGTGAGGAAGAGCGGGCTGCTCAGACCTGAGGCGACCTCCTCCAGGCGCACGCCGGTCTCCGTGGGGTCTGGCGGTCCGGAGCCGCCGCCGTCCGAGCAGCCGGCGAGCAGGAGCAGGGCGAGGGCGGTGCGGAGCATGGGTCACCTCCGGTGGACGGGTGGGGCACAGCGGCGGTGCGTGGCGCTCCGGCGGCTGCTGCGCCCCGGAGGGACACACCGCCTGCCCCAACTGGGAGCCGGCGTGAAGGATGCGAGCGCGGAGCGGCGAGACCCGCGGGGCTGTTTCCGCGGGGCTCGCCTCCGTTAGCGGGCGTAGTGTGCCCGCTTACGGAGCCGCAGCCCGACCCCTGCGCAGCAGGGGGCACGCCCACACCCGCAGTTCACCGCAATTGCAGCCGGACCGGCATCATTCCTCCAGCACGCGCACGGGATCGCCGGTGCGCAGCAGCCCCGGGCTCAGCACCCGGGCGTACACGCGGGCGTCGCCGGGGTGCAGCTTCTGGGAGATGCGCTCGAAGCGGCCGTCCCGGAACGATGGAGCCACGTTCCTGCACGGCGCGGTGTAGGAGGTGACCTCCACCACCACCTCCTCCCCGAGCGCCAGCCGCACGCCCGGGCGCACGCGCTCCCACGCGAGCCCGGCGACGGTCACGTTCTCGCCGGTGGTCCCCGGGGCGACGGGGTGGCCCTCCGCCCGCAGGCGCTCGATGGCATCCAGCGAGAAGATGCAGAGCGCGCGCCGGGGGCCGCCGTGGAAGCGGCGGTTCCGCTGCCGGTCCCCGGCCATCCCGCCGGAGGTCACCTCGGCCTCGGCCACCGCGAGCTTGGGGACGCCGCCGTCCGAGACGGAGAGCTGGTGCACGTGGGCGGTCATCCCGCTACCACCTCCCCCCGAGCTCCACGGCGCACAGCTCGCTGGGGGCGGCGGGGTCGTCCGCGTCCACCACCACCCAGGCGCGTCCGCCCCCGCCCGGCGGGACGGCCAGCCCCTCGACCTTGGCGGCGAGCGGCGCGCCGTCCGCGTCGCGCAGCACGGTCCAGCGCACCCGGTCCGTGGCGTCGAAGACGCCCACCGCGGAGCCGGCCACGCGCCCGTCGCGGACGGCGTCCGGCGAGTCCTCCGCGGCGGCGGAGAAGAGGAGGCGCCCGCCGGCGAGCGCGGCGTCGGTGAAGCCCAGGCGCAGCCCGTCCAGCTCGCCCAGCCGGTAGCGGACCACGTCCCGCGGCTCCGGCGGGGGCGCCGCCCCGGGGTCGAGCAGGTAGGCCCGCAGCGCCTCCCACTCCAGGTCGCAGGTGGCGTCGGCCGGGGCGACCCCGCCGCGCGGGGCGCCGTTGCCGCGCCCGAACAGCCGCACCCGCCCGCCCATCCACACGGCCCCCTCCAGGTTCAGCTCGCTCCCCGCGAAGTCCTCGCGCCCGCGGAGCCGCGCGTACAGCGCGGACGCGTCGCGCAGCGCGACCGCAGGCTCCCCGCCCGACCACCCCTCCAGAAGCGCCACCCGCTCGCGCCGCGGCGACGACCCGGAGCCGAATGCCAGGAGCAGGTCGCCGCGTTCGCCGGGGACGGAGACGCACGCCTCCAGGTCCAGCTTGTGGACCTTGGTGCCGCGCTCGTCGTCGAACTGGCGCTTCCCCCCGTGCCCCCGGGGGAGCGGCACGGCGGCGGCGCGGAGCGTGCCGGGGTCCACCAGCGCGACGAAGTTGGCGTCGTCCTGCACCACTGCGAGCCGGCCGTCCACCCAGGCCAGGCTCGATCCCGCGCGCACGTGCGGGGGCCGGTCCTCGCCGGGGTCGGCCCCCTCCTCGTACAGCAGCGGCGTGCGCGAGACCACCCGCGCCGACAGCCCGCCGTCCTCCGTCGCCTCGATCTCCCGTATCATCGCCATTCGCCGACAGCAGTTCCGTGCACGGAGCAGCCGCGCGCACCAGGGAAGGGCCCGCCGTTCAGATGCACGATCCGGACTACCGGGTTCCCCGATCGCCTGCCGAGCTGTTTCTCATGGCCATTTCACGCGCCGAGCGACTTCGATTTTCGCGGGACGAGGCGCCCGTTCGTGCTTCCGCGCCCACCTGCGGCCCGACCCCTACACCCTGGCGTGTCCACTTTGTCCATGTTATCGTGTCGACGGGCGACAGATCCGATGTGAACACTCCTTGTCCGGTGCCTCCATGTGCCAGCCGCGCTATCCCGGTCCGGTCCGGTTCGATCCCGAGGAAAAGATCCCCTACGTGTTCGTGGTGAAGGAGCTGGCCGAGGCCGGGATGGAAGACGCGGGGCTGGTGCTCTGGCAGGTGCTGCGCGACGTGCGCGCCTGGCTGGAGGCCATCGCCGCGCCGGACGAGCCCACCCTGCGCGACGAGGGGTGGAAGCTGGAGGGCCTGGTGCCGGAGCTGACCATCACCCTCCCCGCGCTCGACCGGCTGATCCGCGAGCCCGGCCCCGACCACGCCACCATGGAGGCGGTGGCGCTGGCTTGCCTGCACGTGGGGCTGTGGGCGGAGGACGCGGCCGCGGGGCGCACGGCCCTCGCCTTCCTCCAGGCCGCCGAGGACGCCGACCCGGACAACCCGCACTTCGCCTACAACGTCGGCCGGGTGGCGCGGAAGCTCGCCCTCTACGACGACGCGGAGCGGTGGCTGAAGTGGGCCCACTGGGTGGCGCGCGGCGCG
>DATABU010000232.1:0-5838 GCA_036259415.1 Longimicrobiaceae bacterium | reverse complement strand
GGATCCCGCCCAGCTTCCGCCCGGCCACCTGCAGGTCGTTGGGCCACTTCACCTCCACGCGGCCGGGGCGGGCGAAGGGGTCTAGCGCCGCCGCCGCCGCCAGCCCCACCCGCAGCGGGAGGAGCCCCGGCGCGGCGAGCGCCCGCGGCCGGAGCACCACCGAGAGCCAGATCCCCAGCCCCGGCGGGGACGACCAGAGCTTCCCCCCCCTCCCCCGCCCCGCCACCTGCTCCTCCGCGAGCACCGCGGTGCCCGCCGGCGCCCCCGCATCGGCCAGGGCGCGGGCCACGTCGTTGCTGGAGCCCACCCGCCGGAAGAGGTGGAGCCCCGGGATCCCCCACTCCCGCGCCAGCTCCGCGGCGGTCCTCCCCTCCCAGCGGTCGGTCCGCTGCTCGATCATGCGGCGCTCACCCCTGCACCAGGCGCAGCGACAGGTCCAGCGCCGGCGCGGAGTGCGTGAGCGCTCCCACCGAGACGAAGTCCACGCCCGTCTCCGCCACGGCGCGGACGGTCTCCAGGGTGATCCCCCCGGACGCCTCCGTCTCCGGGCGCCCCCCGCCCGCGGCGTGCACCCGCCGGACCATGCGGGCGAGCAGCGGCACCGGCATGTTGTCGAACATGATCCGGTCCACCCCCGCCGCCAGCGCCTCCTCCACCTCCTCCGGCGTGGTGGTCTCCACCTCCACCTTCAGCCCCCCGGCGTTCCGCTCCCGCACCGCCCGCACGGCGGCCGCGATCCCCCCCGCCGCGGCGATGTGGTTGTCCTTCACGAGCACCATGTCGTGCAGCCCGAAGCGGTGGTTGGCGCCGCCCCCCGCGCGCACCGCGTCCTTCTCCAGGCGCCGCATCCCCGGCGTGGTCTTGCGGGTGTCGATCACGCGCGCCCCCGTCCCCGCCACCGCCTCCACGTAGCGCCGCGTCAGCGTGGCGACCCCGGAGAGCCGCTGGAGGAAGTTGAGCGCCGTCCGCTCCGCCGTGAGGATCGACGCCGCCGGTCCCCGGACGCGCAGCACCACGTCGCCAGGCCGGACCGCGGCCCCGTCGCCGACCAGCGGCACCACCTCCAGCGACGGGTCCACCGCGTCGAAGGCGGCGACGCACACCTCCATCCCCGCGAGCACGCCGCGCGCCTTCGCGGTGATGGCCGCCTCCCCCGGCGTGCCCGGGGGGAAGGTCCACTCCGTGGTCCGGTCGCCGGGGCCGACGTCCTCCGCGAGCGCCAGCTCCAGTAGCGCGCGGGCCTCCGCGGGGAGCGTCATTCGCCGCCCGCCCGCGCCAGGGGGAGCCGGCGCCGGCCGTCCTCGGCCAGCACCCGCTCGTAGTAGCGCTCGTACATGGGCACGATCACGTCCGCCCCGTACCGCTCGCGCGCCACCGTCCGCGCCGCCCGCGAGAACTCCGCCCAGCACTCCGGGTCGCGGAGCAGCGACACCCCCGCCTCCGCCATCTCGTCCGTGGCGCCCACCGGACAGAGAAAGCCGGTGACGCCGTCCTCCACCACCTCGGGGAGCCCGCCCACCCGGGTCGCCACCACCGGCACCCCGGCCGCCATGGCCTCCAGCGCCACCAGCCCGAACGACTCCGACTGCGAGGGGAGCAGCAGCAGGTCCGCGCAGGCCATCAGCTCCGCCACCGAGTCCTGCTTCCCCAGGAAGAGGACCCGGTCGGCCACTCCCAGCGACTCCGCCGCCGCGGCCGCCTCCGGGCGCTCCGGCCCGTCGCCCACCAGCACCAGGCGCGAGGGCACCTCCCGCTGGATCCCGGCGAAGGTCCGCACCACGTCGCCCACGCGCTTCACCTTGCGGAAGTTGGAGACGTGCATCACCAGCTTCTCCCCGTCCGCCAGCAGCGCGTGCTTGCGGCAGGGGTACCGGTCGCGGTCGTACAGGGCCGTGTCCACGAAGTTGGGGACCACCTCGATGGCGTCCGGCGGGACCTGGAAGTGATCGACCGTCTCCTGCTTCAGGTAGTCGGAGACCGCGGTGATCCCGTCCGACTTCGCGATGGAGAAGCGGGTGATGGGCCAGTACGAGCGGTCCTGCCCCACCAGGGTGATGTCGGTGCCGTGCAGGGTGGTGATGATCTTCAGCCCGTGCGCCTCGCCAAGCATCTCCTTCGCGATCCACGCCGAGGTGGCGTGGGGGATGGCGTAGTGCACGTGCAGCAGGTCCAGCTCCTGGCGGATGGCGACCTCGTGCATCATCACCGCCAGCGTCAGCGGGTACGGCGAGTACTCGAAGAGCGGGTAGCGGTTGTCGTCCACCTCGTGGAAGAAGACGCGCTCCGTGAAGTGCGAGAGCCGGAACGGCTGCGCGTACGAGATGAAGTGGATCTCGTGGCCGCGATGGGCCAGCTCGATCCCCAGCTCCGTGGCGATGGCCCCCGAGCCGCCATAGGTCGGGTAGCAGGTGATTCCGATCTTCACGTCGTTTCTCGACTTTCCGGGACTGCAGGGTTCGGGCGTGCCCCTCGCTGGCGCTCGGGTCGGGCTGCGGCTCCGTAGGCCGGCACACTACGCCGGCCTACGGAGGCGAGCCCCGCAAACTGCGCGGGTCTCGCCGCTTCGCGCTCGCATCCCTCACGCGGGCGCCCAGCCAGGGGGAGGGGGTACCTGTCCCGTCGCCTCCCTCCACCGCCGGGCGATCTCGTCGGCCAGCTCGCCGCGCGGGCGGGTGGCGTCCAGCCAGACGGCGCCGGGGGGGAGCTGGTGGCGGAACCAGGTGGCCTGGCGCTTCGTGTACGCGCGGGTGTTGCGGCGCACCAGCTCCAGCGCCTCCTCCAGCGACCGCTCCCCGCGGAAGTAGGGGAGCAGCTCGGCGTAGCCGTGCGCGTTCAGGCCGGGCGCGTCCGGGCCGTAGCGCTCCAGCAGGGCGCGTACCTCGTCCAGCAGCCCGGCCTCCACCATCTCCTCCACGCGGCGGTCCACCCGCTCCCGCAGCAGCTCGCGCGGGACGTCCAGCACGAAGGGGAGCACCTCCACCGGCGGCGCCTCCGGGGGGGAGCGCGCGTGCCACCAGGCCAGCGTCTGCCCCGTGAGGAGCGGCACCTCCAGCGTCCGCAGGACCCGCTGCCGTCCGCCCCAGGCCGAGAGGCGCTCCGCGGCCTCCGGGTCCACCTCCCGCAGGCGCGCCAGCAGCTCCGCGTCGTCCAGCCCCGCCAGCTCCGCGTGCAGCCGCTCGCGCGCCGCGGGGTCCAGCGGCGGCTCCCGGAAGATAGGGTGGGTCAGGGCGCGGAGAAAGAAACCCGTCCCCCCCACCAGCATCGGCACGCGGCCGCGCGCGCGGATCTCCGCGAGCTTCGGCCGGGCGTAGCGCGCGAACTCCCCCGCGCTGAAGCGCTCCGACGGCTCCACCAGGTCGATCCCGTGGTGCGGGATGCCTCCGCGATCCTCCGGCCTCGGCTTCGCGGTCCCCACCTCCATGCCGCGGTACACCGACCGCGAGTCCATGCTGACGACCTCCCCGTCCAGCCGCCGCGCCACCTCGATGGAGAGCGCCGTCTTCCCCGACGCCGTCGGCCCGACGACGGCGAGCGCGCCGGGGGTCACGGCAGGGACCCCCTCCCCCGGCCCCTCCCCGCAAGGGGGAGGGGAGAACGACGACGGCGGAACCGCGCCCTCCGCGCGACATTCCGCCGTTGCCGTTCAGATCGTTCCCCGGGGATGTACGGGGGGAGACTCGCCGGCGGTTTGGCGAGGCTCACCCCGGCGAGGCCCGCCGCAGCACGCAGACGGTTCACGCGCCGCCCCGTCCGAAGCGGTTGTGCAGCTCCTTCAGCGAGAGCTGGATCACCGTGGGGCGGCCGTGGATGTCGTGGTAGGGGAGCTCCGTGGCGAAGAGGCGGTCGAACAGCTCCCGCATCTCCTCCTGCGAGAGCTTCTGCCCCGCCTTGATCGCGCCCTTGCAGGCGAACGACAGCGCCACCCGCTGCCCCTGGCTCCGCACCGCGTCCACCAGCTCCGAGCCCTCCGTCAGCTCCGCGATCATCTCGCGGAGGCAGCGCTCCGCGTCGAAGTGCGGGTGCGGGTTGGGGACGCCGTGTACGATCACCGCCCGCCCGCCGAAGGGCTCCACCTCGAACCCCGCGCGCAGCAGGATCCCGCCGATCTCCTGCACCATCCCGTACTCCGCCGGGGAGAGGCGCAGCGTCAGCGGAAAGAGCAGGCGCTGGCTGGCCCGCTCGCCGCGCTCGATCCCGTTCACCAGCTCCTCGTACAGCACGCGCTCGTGCGCCGAGTGCTGGTCAACCAGGATCAGCCCGGTACGCGTCTCCGCGAGGATGTAGGTGTTGTGCACCTGCCACATGGCGGGGGGCGCAGCCCGCGCCTCCGGCTCCGCCGCCGCTCCCGCGGCCTCGCCCGCCTCCCCCTCCGCGGCGGCCGGCGCCCCGGAGACGAAGAGCGCCATCTGCGGCTCCTCCAGGGGGCGGGGGGCCGGCCGCGTGGAGCCGAGCGGCGCCGGCATCCCCCCGAAGCCCGTGCGCCCCCCGCCGCCGGCGGGGGCGTCCCGCCGCGGCTCCCCGAACGGCGCCTCGCGCGTGGCCCGGAGCCCCGCGTCGCTCCGCCGGTACGCCGTCCCGTGTCCCGCCGCGGAGAACGACGGCACCGCATCCACCGGGTCGCGCCGGCCGAGCGAGGGAGTGCTCTCCAGCGCGGCCAGCGCCGCGCGCACCCCCTCCTCCACCAGCCGCTCGATGGCCGCGCGGTCGCGGAAGCGCACCTCCGCCTTCGCGGGGTGGACGTTCACGTCCACGTCGCCGTCCGGTACCTCCAGGAAGAGGAAGAGCGAGGGGTGCACCCCCTCCGGGATGGTGGTGCGGTAGCCGCGGTCGGCGGCGCGCACCAGCAGCCGCTCGCCGAAGGGGCGGCCGTTCACGAACAGGTAGGCCCGCCGCCCGCCGGGGGTGGCGGAGTGCGGACGCTGGATCAGCCCCGTGAGCGCGGCCGGGCCGTCCCGGTGCGCCACCGGCATCAGCTCCTCCGCCATCTCCGCGCCCCAGATCCCAGCCACCCGCGCCGCGAGGGTGGGGGCCGCGGGGAGCGCCAGGATCTCGCGGTCGTTGCTCTCCAGCGTGAAGGCGATCTCGGGGTGCGCCAGCGCCAGCGTGGTCGCCACCTCGCTGATGGCCCGGCTCTCCGCCGCCGCCGTGCGCAGGAACTTGGCCCGGGCGGGGACGTTGAAGAACAGGCTGCGCACCGAGACCGTGGTCCCCCTCCGCCGCGCGCACCCCTCCACCGCCTGCGTCTGCCCGCCGCTCACCACCACCCGCGTCCCGTCGCCGTCGCGCTCCGCCGTCTCCACCACCAGCCGCGACACCGACGCGATGGAGGGGAGCGCCTCCCCCCGGAACCCCAGCGTGCGGATCTTCGCCAGGTCGGCGGGGTCGCGGATCTTGCTGGTCGCGTGCCGGTCCAGCGAGAGGAGCGCGTCGTCGCGCCCCATCCCCCACCCGTCGTCCGCCACGCGGATCTCGGTCTTGCCGCCGTTGCGCAGCGCGATCTCGACGCGCCCCGCTCCGGCGTCAAGTGCGTTCTCCACCAGCTCCTTGACCACGGACGCGGGGCGCTCCACCACCTCACCGGCGGCGATCTGGTTGGCGAGCCTCTCGGGGAGGACGTGGATCCTGCGCGGCATGGCGTCTCGTTTCGGGTGAGCTTCGGGGCGGAAGCTACCGGGTTTTTGTGTGATCCGTCAACTCTTGCGAACGGCTCTGGACTGCGACTGCGGGGTTGGGCGTGCCCCCGGCTGCGCCGGGGTCGGGCTGCGGCTCCGTAGGGCCACAAACAACCATCTGTACCAACTAAATGATGCTTCGAGTAGTATAAGCGGAAGGATTGGG